>JBBRDA010000020.1:0-32547 GCA_038204335.1 Burkholderiales bacterium | reverse complement strand
AAGGCATGTCAATGCTCTTTTGGCGCGCGTGCTCCAGCAATTGCTCCAACAGAAAGTGAGCCCGCTCTGGGCCTTCACTTTCGATCACGGCGGACAAGGCGTCCATCCACTCGCGGGTTTCCTGGGTGTCTTTGTCGAGTGCGCTTGGCACTTCAATAGGATTGGCCGCCATGTCTTGTCTCCTGCTTTTAAAACCGCTGATATTTACCACTCATTTTTGCACCGTGACCTGATTTGGCCGCCGATATAAAACCTGTGCCCCGCAACGTTTGTAAACGCTGGTTTAGGCTTCAGTCTCTAGTTTCGCATATATTTTATAAAATTTCAAATAGTGCGTAACGATTTCATATTAAGAAATATTTAATCCGCTGGAGACCTTGTAAACCCGAATAGACCGTCGCAAACGACTTAAACTGCGGTGAGCCCCGTATGCCCAATATGACCCCGTCAATCACCACCGCACCAATAACCCCTCAAGCGGTGGGTTGGTGGCGCCATTGGTGGCGCAAACAATCTCCCGCACGGCAAGACCGATTCATCATGCTCGGCCCCTTGCTGGCCGTTGTTTTGTTTTTGGCAGCAGTCATCGCAGCCTTTGGGTATCTGCGGATTGAAGAAATTGACAGAGAGCAACAGGCGCTGAAACGCGATGTTGAATATGCCCAACAACGGCTCCGGTTGCGCTTGCTGGAGCGCCAAGAGCAACTGATGCGGATTGGCCGCGACGTATCGAACAAGGAAATCGACAGCGAGGAATTTATTTCTCAGGCGGAGTCGCTGGTCAATCAATATCCAGAACTTTTGGCAATCAGCTGGTTAGACGGCAAACGACGTGTCAGGGTAAGCTACGCGTCGGCCAGTGCCAGCGGAGCACAGGTTCGCTTACCGGGTGAACAGATCAAGCCCGGCGAAACCGGCGGCACCTATGACCTAGCGCGTGATTTACGGCAGCCGGTTTATTCATCCCCCATCATTTCACAGGGCGGCAGCAACCCCAGCCCGCCCACGCTGCAAATTTTGGTGCCACTGGACGACCAGGGCAAATTTGGTGGCGTCATCATGGGTGAATACGCGATTGACGGCTTGCTGCGCTTTGGTGTGCCAACAGAAGTCATCGCCAAATATGCCGTGACATTGGTGGACGATAAAAACAATATGCTGGCAGGTAATCTGCCGCCACCACGCAGCCCTGCGGTGCGGCTATTGCCCTGGTCTGACGGCGCTTCTGAATACGAAATTCCGGTATCCCCAGTGGGTAACGGATTGCTGATACGGGCTCAGGGCTACAGAACGTCTTTGGGTGTGGTGGGCAGCGGGTTTTTCTGGCTGGTGACTGCATTGAGCGCGCTAACAGTCTGGATGTTGCTGGGGACTTGGCGTCACACCCGGCGCAGGGTGCAGGCTCAGCAAGCTCTGATCAAGGAAACCAATTTTCGCAGGGCGATGGAAAACTCCATGCTGACAGGTATGCGTGCGCTGGACATGACCGGACGCATCACCTACGTTAATCCGGCTTTTTGCCAGATGACCGGACTGCAAGAGTCAGACTTGGTGGGCCGGGTTCCGCCCTTTCCACACTGGCCAGAAAACGATCTGGAGACCTCCATGGCGCGGCTCAATGAAGAGCTGGCGGGCCGCACGCCACCGGGCGGCTTTGAGGTGCGGGTGCAGCGTAAAAACGGTGAGATATTTGACGCCCGCATGTACGTCTCCCCTTTGATTGACCCCAAGGGCCAACAAACTGGCTGGATGACGTCGATGACTGACATCACCGAACCCCGGCGCATCCGTGAAGAATTGTCGGCCTCTTACGAGCGTTTTACAACCGTGCTTGAAGGACTGGACGCAGCGGTGTCCGTCGCGCCCTTGGGCAGCGAAGAAATGCTGTTTGCCAATAAACTTTACCGCTCTTGGTTTGGCGCTGACGTCTCTGGCCACATGAATTTGATTGCGCAGGCCGGCGTGCCGCCCGCACCCACCACCGACGACGCATTGGACGCAGTCGATGGACTGGCAGGCTTGCCGACAGACACCCTGACCACTGCTCTGGCTGAAAACGCCGAGATTTACGTGCCTGATCTGTCCAAATGGCTAGAGGTGCGCTCACGCTACCTGACCTGGGTTGACGGCCGTCTGGCGCAAATGGTGATTGCCACTGACATCACACCCCGGCGCCATGCCGAAGAGCAGGCCGCACAACAGAACGAACGAGCGCAAACCGCCAGCCGGTTGATCACCATGGGCGAAATGGCCTCGAGCGTGGCGCACGAGCTGAACCAGCCATTGACCGCCATCAACAACTATTGCAACGGCATGGTGACACGGATCAAAGCCGACAAAATCAGCACCGAAGACTTGCTGCTGGCGCTTGAAAAAACCGCCAAGCAGGCGCACCGCGCCGGTCAGATCATTCAGCGCATCCGCTCGTTCGTCAAACGCAGCGAGCCCAACCGCGCCCTGTCGGATGTTGGCACGATGGTAAGCAATGCGATGGAGTTGGCCGAGATAGAACTGCGGCGTCACCATGTGCGGCTGTCCCACTACATCGCGGCTCGCCTGCCGCAGATCATGGTTGATCCGATCTTGATCGAACAAGTGCTGATCAACCTGATGAAAAATGCTGCTGAATCCATTGAGCTTGCACACCTGCCAACGGCCAGGCGCAGCGTTGAGCTGCGGGTGGTGCCTAAAACAATTGACAACCAGAACGTGGTGGAGTTTTCAGTACTGGACTCTGGCCGCGGCTTGTCGCCGGAAGTCATGGGGCGACTGTATGAAGCGTTTTATTCCACCAAGGCCGAAGGTATGGGCATTGGTTTGAAGCTTTGCCGCAGTATTGTGGAGTCGCATCAAGGACGGCTGGAGGCCGAGAACCTCTACAATGGCCCGGACGTGACGGGTTGCCGGTTTACCTTCTGGATACCGGTAACACCACTGGTAGCACCGATGCTTGAGTCCGTCGCTTCTGCTAGTGGCTTTGCTAGTGATTCGGGAGCAGAAAATTCGGCGAATGGTTTGGCGGCAAATAACTCAGGCAAGTCTTGAGAAGTTCACGAAAGAATATTTGGTATGAGCTTGATTCCCAAAAAAGGCACTGTCTACGTTGTTGACGACGACGAGGGCGTACGCGACTCTTTGCAGTGGTTGCTGGAAGGCAAAGACTACAGGGTACGCTGCTACGACTCTGCAGAAACGTTTTTGAGCCGCTACGACGCCCGTGAGGTTGCCTGTCTGATCGTGGACATCCGCATGGGCGGCATGACGGGACTGGAGTTACAGGACAAGTTGGTAGAGCGAAAGTCCCCGCTTCCCATCGTCTTCATTACCGGGCATGGCGACGTGCCGATGGCAGTGAACACCATGAAAAAAGGTGCGATGGACTTCATCCAAAAGCCGTTTCAGGAGGAAGCTCTGGTCAACCTCGTCGAGCGCATGCTGGAGCAAGCCAAAGAAGCCTTCGCGGGTCACCAGCAGTCCGCCAGCCGCGATGCGTTGCTGGCCAAGCTGACCTCGCGGGAATCGCAAGTCCTTGAGCGAATTGTGGCGGGCCGTTTGAACAAGCAAATCGCTGACGATCTGGGCATCAGTATCAAGACGGTTGAAGCGCACCGCGCCAACATCATGGAAAAGCTGAACGCCAACACCGTGGCTGACCTGCTGAAAATCGCCCTCGGATCAAACACAGTCAAGGCTTGATTCGACAGCTCGGTCTGATATATTAGTTATAGCTGCTTGCGCCCGTATCCATTAGGCTAACGGGCGTTTTTGTTGGTATAAGTAGCCCAAAATACGAAGAAGTACCCATTTCAAGCCATGACAGCCCAGATCATTGACGGAAACGCCCTCTCCAGACAACTTCGCCTCGACGTTGCCCAGCGCGCGACTGCCCTACGCGCGCGCGGTATCACACCTGGCCTAGCAGTCGTACTGGTGGGCGACAACCCGGCCAGCCAGGTGTACGTACGCAACAAGGTCAAAGCCTGCGAAGACAACGGCCTGTACTCAGTGCTGGACAAACACCCGGCCAGTTTGAGCGAAGCAGATCTGCTGGCGCGAGTTGATGCCTTGAACAACGACCCGGCGATCCATGGAATTTTGGTACAGCTGCCGCTGCCTGAGCACATCGATGCGCAAAAAGTCATCGAAGCTATCGCGCCCGCCAAAGATGTTGACGGCTTTCACGTCGCCAGTGCTGGCGCGCTGATGGTTGGACAGCCCGGCTTTTGGCCATGTACACCGTATGGCTGCATGAAGATGCTAGAGAGTTTGAATGACGGCAAGGGTTACGATTTGCGCGGCAAGCATGCCGTGGTGGTTGGTCGCAGCAACATCGTGGGCAAGCCCATGGCGCTGATGCTGCTGCAAAAGAACGCGACCGTCACCATCTGCCACAGTGCGACCAAAGACCTCAAAGCCATGACATTGCAAGCCGATGTGATCGTTGCTGCGGTGGGCAAGCGCAATGTTTTGACCGCAGACATGGTCAAACCCGGCGCAGTGGTGATCGACGTTGGGATGAACCGAAACGACGATGGCAAGCTGTGTGGCGATGTCGATTTTGAAGGTGTTAGCAAAGTGGCCAGCTACATCACGCCCGTGCCCGGCGGCGTGGGACCCATGACGATCACTATGCTGCTGGTCAACACTTTAGAGGCTGCTGAGCGACTTTAAGACGGGCTATTTTTGTTGGCTCAATCGCCAAAGCGCCAAGCCTGCACACAGCCATTGTGCAAAGTACATGACGCTGCCCAGAGTGTGGAGCAGCTTTAAGTTACCGCCATCAGTTCGTGCGCTGACAATGCGTGGCGACAAACCGAATTCGACCAAGACCGCTAGGAGCAGCCCGGTTACTATCATTGTGATAGCTGCTCGCGCCCGTAAATCCTCAACTTCAGCGCCTTTTTGATTGTAAATCAGCAGTAGAAACATGGCGCAGGCAACGCTAAGCCAGGTTTGTGCGGTAAAAAGTTTGGCAGCCATCTGCCCTGCTGCTGCCGGGCTTGGCAGATAAGTAAAAAGCAAAGGGACGACCAAAAAACCCAAAGCGGTGAGGCTGCCCCACCAAAGCGCCGCAAGCATCAGGCCAAAACGGTAGCGCATGGCTACAGATACATCACAGCGATGATTTCGTAGCGTTTGAGTCCGCCCGGCGCCTGAAATTCAACCGAATCGCCTTCATCTTTGCCAATCAGAGCACGCGCAATCGGCGAGTTGATGTTGACCCGGCCAAATTTGATGTCGGCCTCGTCTTCGCCGACGATTTGGTAAGTGACTTTGTTGCCACTTTCTTCGTCTTCCAGCTCAATCGTTGAGCCAAAAACCACCTTGCCGCCGGCATCCATCTCTGAAGGGTCAATGATTTGTGCAACAGACAACTTGCCCTCAATTTCCTGAATCCGGCCTTCAACGAAGCCCTGGCGGTCTTTGGCGGCCTCGTACTCAGCGTTCTCGCTCAGGTCGCCCTGGGCGCGAGCCTCTGAAATTGCGTTGATGACCCACGGACGCTCAACGGTTTTCAGCTGATGTAGCTCAGCTTTGAGTTTTTCAGCGCCGACTTTGGTGATAGGAATGGTGGCCATAGTGAGTCTCTTTAAATGCGAAACCGCCACGGGTTACCCTGTGGCGGTGCGAATGGAGTAACAGTTTAAATGAAAAATCAGGCCAGCTGACTATGCATTTCCTGGATGGAGATAACGCCCAGATTACCCAAATGCTTCATGCCCTCCACTGCCGCCTCAGCGCCTGCGATGGTGGTGAAGGTGGTCACCCGTGCCAGCAACGACGAGGTGCGGATTTGACGCGAATCTGCAATCGCATTTCGCCGCTCTTCTACCGTGTTGATGACCAGTGCAATTTCATTGTTTTTAATCATGTCAACGACGTGGGGGCGACCTTCGGTGACCTTGTTGACAGTGCCGCAGGCAATGCCGGCTGCGTTAATCGCTGCGGCCGTACCCTTGGTCGCGACGATATCAAACTTCATAGCGGCCAGCGCGCGGGCTACTTCCACAGCACGCGGTTTGTCGTTGTTTTTGACAGTTAAAAACACCTTGCCAGACGTAGGCAGTTTGGTGCCCGCGCCAAGTTGGGATTTGACAAACGCCTCGCCAAATGTTTTACCCACACCCATGACTTCACCCGTCGACTTCATCTCGGGGCCAAGGATCGTGTCAACGCCGGGAAATTTAACAAACGGGAACACGGCCTCTTTGACGCTGAAGTACGGTGGCGTCACCTCTGCTGTGATCCCTTGCGATGCGAGCGACTGGCCGACCATGCAGCGAGCCGCCACTTTCGCCAGCTGAATGCCCGTGGCCTTGCTGACAAACGGTACCGTACGCGATGCGCGTGGGTTGACTTCCAGCACGTAAATCACGTCCCGGCCATCCACATGCTGAATCGCGAACTGGACATTCATCAAACCAATCACATTCAGTGCAGCGGCCATAGCGGACGTCTGTCGTTTGATCTCGTTGATCGTCTCTGGGCTCAGCGAATAAGGTGGCAGCGAGCAGGCAGAGTCGCCGCTGTGCACGCCAGCTTGTTCAATGTGCTCCATCACGCCGCCAATGAAGGTCGCGCCCGTATCGTCTCGGATGCAATCGACGTCGCATTCAATCGCATCGTTTAAAAAGCGGTCCAGCAGCACCGGCGAGTCATGGCTGACTTTGACGGCTTCGCGCATATATCGCTCTAGGTCGCGCTGCTCATGCACGATTTCCATCGCACGACCACCCAGCACATAGCTCGGGCGAACCACCAGCGGATAGCCTAGCGTTGAGGCCTTCTCTAGCGCTTCGGGCTCGGTGCGGGCGGTCGCGTTGGGCGGCTGCTTGAGCGCCAGCTCGCGAAGCAACGCCGAGAAACGCTCGCGGTCTTCCGCCGCGTCGATCATGTCGGGCGAGGTGCCGATGATCGGCACGCCGTTGCGTTCTAGGTCCAGCGCCAGTTTCAGCGGTGTTTGGCCACCGTACTGAACAATCACGCCGAATGGCTTTTCTTTGTCAACAATCTCCAGCACGTCTTCGAGTGTCAGCGGCTCAAAATACAAGCGGTCTGATGTGTCGTAATCGGTAGACACAGTTTCAGGATTGCAGTTAACCATGATGGTCTCATAGCCGTCGTCACGCATCGCCAGTGCAGCGTGTACGCAGCAATAGTCAAACTCAATGCCTTGCCCAATACGGTTGGGGCCGCCACCGAGCACCATGATTTTCTTCTTGTTGGTGGGTTCGGCCTCGCACTCAGACCCCTCAGCCTCGTAGGTTGAATACAGGTAAGCGGTGTTGGTTGCGAACTCGGCGGCGCAGGTGTCGACGCGTTTGTAAACTGGCCGAACACCCAGCGCTTTTCGAAGCTCGCGAATCTTTGTGTCGTTCGTTTTTAGCTGCTTGGCCAAGCGGCGGTCTGAAAATCCTTTTTGTTTGAGCGCGCGCAATGTCACCGCATCGATTTTGTCGAGAGAAGTGGTCTCAAGCTCCAGCTCAATTTTGACAAT
Organism: Burkholderiales bacterium; assembly: GCA_038204335.1. Taxonomy (GTDB): domain Bacteria; phylum Pseudomonadota; class Gammaproteobacteria; order Burkholderiales; family Burkholderiaceae_C; genus Polaromonas. Next base: position 25,049 of record JBBRDA010000020.1, on the reverse strand, counting down.
TTGCTCGATCTGCACCAAAAACCAAGGGTCGATCTTGGTCAGGGCAAACACTTCATCGACGCTCATGCCCATGGCAAACGCATCGCCCACATACCAGATGCGGTCAGGACCCGGAGCGCCCAGTTCTTTTTCCAGCACTTCGCGGTCTTGCGTTTTTTCGTTCATACCGTCAACGCCGACTTCCAGTCCGCGCAAGGCTTTCTGGAAAGACTCTTGAAACGTCCGGCCCATGGCCATCACTTCACCGACCGATTTCATCTGCGTCGTCAAACGTGAATCCGCAGTCGGGAATTTTTCAAACGCAAAACGCGGAATTTTGGTCACCACGTAGTCAATGCTCGGCTCAAATGACGCAGGTGTTGCACCGCCCGTGATCTCATTGCGCAGCTCATCAAGCGTGTAGCCCACGGCTAACTTGGCCGCAACTTTGGCAATCGGGAAACCCGTGGCTTTTGATGCCAGTGCCGAGGAACGCGACACACGCGGGTTCATCTCAATCACCACCATACGTCCATCGACGGGATTGATCGAAAACTGCACATTGGAACCACCGGTATCTACGCCAATCTCGCGCAGCACTGCCAGCGAAGCATTGCGCAGAATTTGGTACTCCTTGTCGCTCAATGTTTGCGCGGGGGCCACCGTGATCGAGTCTCCGGTATGCACGCCCATCGGGTCCAGGTTTTCAATCGAGCAGACGATGATGCAGTTGTCCGCCGTGTCACGCACGACTTCCATCTCGTACTCTTTCCAGCCCAGCAGTGACTCTTCAATCAGGAGTTCATTGGTCGGCGATGCCTCTAGGCCGCGCTTGCAAATCACCTCGAACTCTTCAGAGTTGTAGGCTATGCCGCCGCCCGTACCACCCAATGTGAAACTGGGGCGAATCACGGTGGGGAAACCCAGCGTTTTTTGCACAGTCCAGGCTTCGTCCAATGTGTGTGCAATGCCGGATCGCGCTGAGCCCAAGCCGATTTTGGTCATCGCGTCTTTGAACTTTAAGCGGTCTTCGGCCTTGTCAATGGCTTCTGGTTTGGCTCCGATCAGTTCGACCTGGTACTTTTCCAGCACGCCGTTATGCCATAAATCGAGCGCGCAATTGAGCGCCGTTTGCCCACCCATGGTTGGCAAAATCGCGTCGGGCCTTTCTTTGGCAATGATTTTCTCGACGGTTTGCCAGGTGATCGGCTCGATGTAAGTGACATCTGCCGTGGCCGGATCAGTCATGATGGTGGCCGGGTTGCTGTTGATCAAAATGACCTTGTAGCCTTCTTCCCGCAGCGCCTTGCAGGCTTGCACGCCAGAATAGTCAAACTCGCAAGCCTGACCAATGATGATGGGGCCAGCTCCAATGATGAGGACGGATTTAATGTCGGTACGTTTAGGCATTTTTATGCTTTTCCATCAGTGCCGTGAAGCGGTCGAATAAGTACGAAATATCATGCGGCCCGGGTGATGCCTCTGGGTGGCCCTGAAAGCAGAACGCAGGCCTGTCCGCCCAGGCGAGGCCTTGCAGCGTGCCGTCAAACAAACTGATGTGTGTGGCGCGTAAATGGGCTGGCAGGCTCTTCATGTCAACCGCAAAACCGTGGTTCTGGCTGGTGATGCTGACGCGACCGGTGTCCAGATCTTTGACTGGATGGTTAGCGCCGTGGTGGCTTTGCTGCATCTTGAAGGTCTTGGCACCAGCCGCCAGCGCCATGATTTGGTGGCCCAGACAAATACCGAAGGTCGGTATGCCGGTCTCAATCAGCTCACGCACAGCTGTTATGGCGTAGTCGCAGGGCTCCGGATCACCCGGGCCGTTGGACAAAAAGATGCCGTCGGGCTTGAGTTTGAGAACATCAAGAGCGCTGGTTTGGGCAGGAACTACCGTGATCCGCGCACCGCGTTCAGCCAGCATACGCAGGATATTTTTCTTGACGCCAAAGTCGTAGGCGACAACGTGGAACTTGGGGGTGATTTGTACGCCGTAACCTGAGCCCAATTTCCACTCGGTTTGCGTCCACTCATAAGTCTGCCGGCACGACACGACTTTGGCCAGGTCAAGCCCGGCCATGTCGGGCGCACCCTGGGCGAGCGCAATAGCTTGATCAATCGCGGTCTTGGAGGGGGACTCACCTGCTTTAAGGGCGAGAATGCAGCCGTTTTGCGCACCCTTGCTGCGCAAATGCCGGGTCAACTGGCGGGTGTCGATATTGGCAATCGCGACTGTGCCCTCTTTGACCAAGTACTCGGACAGCGTCATGGACATGCGAAAGTTGGAAGCCAGCAGTGGCAGGTCCTTGATGATCAAGCCTGCGGCGAAGACTTTGTCAGACTCGACATCCTCGGCACTCACACCGTAATTGCCAATGTGTGGATAAGTCAGGGTGACCAGTTGCTGGCAGTAGCTGGGGTCGGTCAGAATCTCTTGATAGCCCGACATGGCGGTATTAAAAACAACCTCGCCAACGGTGTGACCAGCGCTGCCTATGGAGTTGCCAATAAAGACTGTGCCGTCTGCCAGCGCCAAAATGGCTTGGGGGTTGGTAAGGGATGATCCCTGTAAAGACAAAAGCAAGGGGCCTCCTAGAGCATGACGAATCGGTTACGGCCGGCCCAAGCTTTTTTGCCGAGTCATCCCGACGTGGCGGGTGAGCTGCTTTTTTGAGGGATTTTGCTTCGTGGCGCTTGGGGCTAGCCGTGTTTAGAAAAGCCCCTGATTATAGCCTTTGATCTGAGCCGTCTCACCCCTGCATCGAAGAGGAATGCAGGCAAATCGCTGCTGCAGCTGCGACATTTAGCGACTCTTCACCGCCCGGTTGGGCAATGCGCACCTTGAGGGCCGCGTGGGCCATCAAAAGCTGACTCACGCCCTGCCCTTCGTGGCCCATGATCCAGGCGCAGGGCTTAGGCACGCTCGTTTGCCCTAAAAAGCCACCTTCATGGGAGCTGGTGACCACCAACGGCACATGAAGGCCCTGCAGTGCATCAGGCTCCACCCCTTCAAGCAGGTGCAAGCCAAAATGCGCGCCCATGCCAGCCCGCAGGACCTTGGGCGACCACAGCGCCGCCGTGCCTTTGAGCGCAATCACTTGAGCAAAACCGAATGCCGCAGCACTGCGCAACATCGAGCCCACATTACCCGCATCCTGAACACGGTCCAAGATGAGGCTGGCCGCCATCGGCTGCAACATGGGCTGAGCTGGTAAATCCATCACAAAACCCATGCTGGGCGCTGACTCCAAGCCGCTAATCTGCGCCAAGAGGGCATCTGGCAGTACTATGTTTTTAATAGCTGCTTGCGCCCATATTGATTGGCCTGTAGACCAAAAAGACTCTGAAAATAGGCCTAGAACAGGCTTAAAACCGCGCAAAAGTGCGGCGCGGCACAAATGATCGCCCTCCAGCCAGATACGGCCCTGCTTGCGATAAGCGGTGTTGTCGGTTGACAACTTGCGTAGCTCTTTGATCAGCGGGTTACTGGTTGACGTAATGCTCTCAGGCGCCGAGGTCATCACAACACCGCCGCGACGGGTGCAAACGATTTGCGGTGCTGCGGGCACGCGCCGTGCTCGCGCAGAGCCAGCAAATGCGCTGCTGTGCCATAGCCCTTGTGGCCTGCAAAACCGTATTGCGGATACTGCAAGTCGTATTCAAAGCACCAGCGGTCACGCGTGACTTTGGCCAAAATTGAGGCCGCTGAAATCGATGGTACTGTCGCGTCGCCTTTGACAATGGCCTCAGCCAACATGCTCAGCGCGGGAATCCGATTGCCGTCAACCAGCGCTTTTTGGGGCTTCAGCCTGAGACCTTCTACCGCCCGCTTCATCGCCAGCATCGTGGCTTGCAGAATATTAAGCTGGTCGATTTCTTCAACTGTTGCCATTGCCACCGAGCAGCACAGCGACTTGGCACGGATCTCGTCATACAGCTTTTCACGCTGCAAAGCCGTCAACTTTTTCGAGTCCGCTAGGCCTTTGATAGGGTTCAAATCGTCCAGAATCACCGCTGCGGCAACCACTGGACCCATCAAGGGGCCGCGCCCGGCTTCGTCTACACCAGCCACCAAGCCCGGCACGTCCCAAGACAGGGCGATTTGTTCAGTTTTCAAGAATTTTTTCGATCGCATCGGTCGCCAATTGAGAGGTGTCGCGTTGCAGTTCAATATGCAGCCGGGTAAAGCGTTGCTCAAGTGCAGCTATTTTGGCAGGCTCTCGAGCTTTGGTGTCGAGCCACTGTAGAACGGCATCAGCCAACGCTCGGGGCGTGGCCGCATCTTGTAATAACTCAGGGACAACAAACTCTTCACACAAAATATTGGGCAAGCCAACCCAACTCTGTAGTTTCTTGCGCTGCATGATGCGCCAAGACAACCAGTTCATGTTGTAAGCAATCACCATCGGGCGTTTGAAGAGCGCCGCCTCCAACGTCGCCGTGCCGCTGGCGATCAATGTGACATCGCAGGCCGCGAGCGCAGTGTGCGACTGGCCTACCAGAACTTGCAAGCCTTGCACGCCCACTTCGCTTGCAAGGCGTTCAATCATCGGCTTTAATGTGGGAAGTGCGGGTACTACGAATTTGATAGCCGGTTGCGCCCGATTTATAAGGGCCGCAGCCTGAAAGAATCGATTTGCCAGATATTCAATTTCAGATTTCCGGCTGCCGGGAAAAATGGCGACGACGATATCTGAATCGCTCAAACCCAACTGAACACGAGCGGCAGCGCGGTCTGGCTGCATGGGAATGACATTGGCCAACGGGTGCCCGACGTAAGTGGCCGAAATGCCGTGCTTGGCCAACAAAGCAACTTCAAACGGGAAAATACACAGCACGTGGTCAACGCTGGTACGGATTTTTTCAACCCGGTCAGCACGCCAGGCCCAAATAGACGGGCTGACAAAGTGGACAGTCTTGATACCTTGGCTTTTTAGGCTAGCTTCAAGGTCGAGGTTGAAGTCAGGTGCGTCAACACCTATGAAGATATCTGGCGGGCTGCTCAGCAAGCGCATCTTGAGCTGCTCACGGATACCCACAATCTCGCGGTAATGACGCAGCACCTCGACATAACCGCGAACGGCAAGCTTGTCGCTCGGCCACCAAGCGTCGAAACCAAATCCCGCCATTTGCGGCCCACCGATTCCGAAAGTTGACAATTCCAGCCAGCGCCTTTTTAGCCCACCGATTAAAAGACCAGCCAATAAGTCGCCAGAAGCTTCTCCAGCAACCATCGCCACTTTGATCGATGCCCCCACGTTTGCCACTGCGTGTGCTGCACTGCCCCCCAAGGGGGCTAATTTTCCTAGAGGCGGCTCGTCGGAAAATTGCGGCGCCTTGTCCATGAAGAGCTAGCGAACGATGCCGCGCTGCGGCGGGGTTTGCTCTAAAAAAGAGACCATCATCTGCACGTCTGGCGACGACTCCGGATACTTTGCAGCCAAGCCAGCGATCTGCAACTGAGCCGCCTCCAGCGTCAAATCGTCACGGTACAAGGCCTTGTGCATGGCTTTGACCGCCGAGATTCTTTCGGCAGAAAATCCACGCCTGCGCAGGCCTTCGAAGTTCATCGTGCGAGCCCCGGCAGGCTGGCCTTGAGCCATCACAAACGGCGGTAAATCAGCAAATAGCAACGAGCACATGGCCGTCATGCTGTGTGCGCCCAGCCTGACAAACTGGTGCACCACCGTAAAGCCCCCCAGAATCACCCAGTCGCCCACATGCACATGACCGGCTAGTTGAGAATTATTAGCGAAGATGGTGTGATTGGCCACCTGGCAATCGTGTGCCAAGTGCACATAGGCCATGATCCAGTTATCGTTGCCAACACGGGTGACCCCTACGTCGCCCGGAGAACCAATATTGAAAGTACAAAACTCACGAATAGTGTTGCGGTCGCCTATAACAAGCTCACAGGGCTCACCTGCGTACTTTTTGTCTTGCGGAATGGCACCGAGCGAGTTGAACTGAAAAATGCGGTTGTCGCGGCCAATCGTCGTGTGACCTTCAATCACGCAGTGCGGTCCGATGGACGTACCCGCGCCCACCTTGACGTGGGGTCCGATGACTGTATACGGGCCGACACTGACGGTGCTGTCAAGCTCGGCATGCGGGTCAACAATGGCGGTTGGATGAATACCCATCACTTTTTATGCAATGGTGCGCATGGTGCACATCAGTTGCGCCTCACATGCCACGGCATCGCCTACTCGGGTGGTGCCCGTGAACTTAAAGATGCCCGCCTTCATGCGATCCAAACTCACATCCATGATGAGCTGGTCACCCGGCTCGACCGGTCGCTTGAATCGTGCGCCATCAATGCCAGCGAAGTAATACACCGTTTTATCGTCGGGAGACTGACCCAGCATGTCGAACGCCAGCAAGGCAGCAGCTTGCGCCATAGCCTCCAGCATCAGTACGCCTGGCATCACGGGCCGATGCGGGAAATGGCCCACGAAAAAAGGCTCGTTGATGGTGACGTTTTTAAGCGCCTTGATGCGCTTGCCTTTTTCAATTTCTAGCACACGATCAACCAGCAAGAACGGGTAGCGGTGTGGCAACTGCTTCAAAATTTGGTGAATATCCATCATGATTGTTGTTGGTTTAAATGTCTGTGGGCGCGATTGATTTTTCAACCTGTTTTAGTCTGTCGCGAAGGGTGTGCAGTTGCTTGAGCGTGGCAGCATTTTTCTCCCAAGCCGCATTGTCGTCGATGGGAAAAAGACCGGTGTAGTTACCCGCTTTCAAAATCGAGCGCGTCACCACCGACGCTGCTGAAATATGTACGTGGTCTGCGAGTGTTAGATGCCCCAGAACAATCGCGCCACCACCCAACGTGCAATACGCTCCTATCGTTGCGCTGCCTGCAACACCCACACAACCGGCCAGTGCTGAATGTGCACCAATTCGCACGTTGTGACCAATTTGGATCAGGTTGTCGAGCTTGACGCCGTCTTCGATCACAGTGTCTTGTAATGCGCCCCTGTCAATGCAGGTGTTGGCACCAATCTCAACATCGTTGCCGATCTGTACATTGCCTAGCTGCTCGATCTTTTCCCACTGCCCATCATGCGGTGCAAAACCGAAACCATCGGCACCAATCACAACCCCGGAATGAACAATACAACGCTTACCGATCGTGCAACCTTCCCCTAGCGTGACGCGGGCAGACAAACGACTGCCTGCGCCTAGCGCTGCGCCTTGACCGATGACGCAATGCTCGCCGATGCGTGCGCCTTCAGCAATGGAAGCACCCGGCCCGATGCATGCAAAAGCACCGACAAACACACCTTCAGCAATGCTGGCTGAAGGGTCGATAAAGGCACTGGGATGGATGCCAGTTGTCAGGTCAGCGCTGTGATGTTGTCGCCATAGCTGTGTCAAACGGGCAAAATAAAAATAGGGGTCACCCGCCACAATACAGGTGCCACGCTGCACAGCAGCCGATTCAGCTGCTAAACCCACAACCACGCAAGCTGCTTTGGATTGCGAAAGTTTTTGGACGTACTTGGGGTGGCTAAGAAACGCCAGCGAGCTGCTCGATGCCGACTCCAGCGGCGACAGGCTGTCGATCACAAGTCCGGAGCTGCCTATCAGTCTGGCATCCGGGAACTGACTTGCCAGCGATTTGAAAAGGGTGTCGAGTTTAAGTGTCATGAAACGCCTTCAAGTCGGCTTGACCCGCAAGGCGCAAACTTATAGCAGAGACTACCTGCCGTTCGAAGCATTCAAAGATCTGAGCACTTTATCGGTGATATCGTGCTTGGGGTTGACGTAGACCGCTTCTTGAATGATCAGGTCGTACTTTTCAGCCTCGGCCAATGTCTTGACCACGCGGTTGGCGCGCTCAATGACCTGCTGCAGTTCCTCGTTTTTGCGTGCATTCAGATCTTCTTGGAACTCACGGCGCTTGCGCTGAAAGTCACGATCTTGATCGACCAGTTGTTTTTGACGCGTCGCACGCTGGCTTTCAGCCAAAGTAGGGGCTTCACGCTCATATTTGTCTGACAGAGTTTTGAGCTGCGTCGCGATATCGTTAAGGTCTTTTTCCCGCTTGCCAAATTCCTGTTCGAGCTTGGTTTGAGCACTCTTCGCGGAGTTTGCCTCGCGAAAAATTCGATCAAGATTGACAATGCCGATCTTGAACTCTTGAGCACTCACAGAAAAGCCTGCCAGCGCAAGCATGGTGGTCAGGAATAATTGGCGTGAAGTAGTCATCATTAGAAAGACGTACCGATCTGGAATTGGAATCGTTCTATTCTATCCCCTGGTTTTTTACGTATAGGATTAGCCAGAGCAAAGCGCAACGGGCCTACAGGCGATATCCAGCTGAATCCTAGACCGTAGGACGCCCGCAATTCGTTGAATTGGTAAGAACTTTTCTCACCAAAAACGTTACCTACGTCAACAAAGCCGAAAAGGCGCAGGGTACGGTCATTTCCAGTGCCTGGAAACGGCGCAATTAACTCGCTATTAAGGGTGATTTTTTTAGGGCCACCAACGGCCACATCGTTCGGTGCAACACCATCACGTGGGCCGAGAGATCCTTGGGCGAAACCGCGAACAGAACCCAAACCGCCAGACGAAGAATTTTTGAATACAGGGAAGGGTCTGCCGCCCAAGCCGCGACCCCAGCCCAGCTCCCCGTTCAACGCCACCGTGAACTGTTTGTTAAGCGGGATGTATTCTTGGATCTGATAGCTGCCGCGGATGAATCGCGCATCACCAGCCACTCCCCACTCGCTGAATACCCGCTGGAATCTGCCCTGGGTGGGCACCAGCGCACTGTCGCGGCTATCCCTGGCCCATCCTACAGTCAAGGGCACAGAGCTGCTGGTGAGCCCAAAAATATTGGCGTAATTCTGGTACGTCAGCGGCAAGGGATTACCGCCCGGCTGGATGGTCAGTCTCTCATATCCAACACCAAAGAAGACGGTATCAAGCTCGGAAAAAGGCACGCCAAATCTCACGGCGCCGCCGGTAGTTTTGAGTCCGTAGTCACCGCCCTGGCCGTCCAGTGGGCGACTTGTGCGGTGGTACAGGTCAAAAGCACGCGATATACCATCCGGCGTGAAATAAGGATCAATCGTGCTCAGAACGATTTGTCGGTTGACTTTGCTCGTGTTGACTTCAACACCCAGATAATTGCCGGTACCGAAGACGTTCTCCTGCTTGACGCCAAAATTAAACGACAGCTTCTCAGCACTGGAAAAACCCGCTCCCAACTGTAGATTGCCGGTCGGCTTTTCAACCACATTGACGGCAATATCTACCTGATCAGATGTTCCCGTCACTTCCTGCGTATCCACCGTGACTTCAGTGAAAAATCCAAGTCTGTCAACCCGATTGCGTGACGCACGAATCTTGTCACCGTCATACCATGACGACTCAAATTGCCGGAACTCGCGGCGAATCACTTCATCACGTGTACGGTTGTTACCTGCCACATTGATACGACGGACATAGGCGCGACGCGACGGGTCACCCTGCAATACAAAAGCGACGCGATTGTTGGCACGGTCAATCTCAGGGATCGCCTCAACCTTGGCAAATGCAAAACCAAAAACTCCAAAGTAATCGCTGAAAGCTTTTGTGGTTTCAGCAACTGTGTCAGCGTTGTAGGCTTCGCCCGGCTTGATGGTGACGAGCGATTTGAACTCGTCATCCTTGTTCAAAAAATTGCCTTCTAGCTTGACGCCAGAAACAACGAAACGTTCGCCTTCGGTGACATTGATGGTGATGGTCACGTCTTGCTTGTTTGGGGAGATCGCCACTTGGGTCGAGTCAACCTTGAACTCCAGATAGCCGCGCGCCAAATAATACGAACGCATCGATTCGATATCTGCGCTGAGCTTGGCGCGTGAATAGCGGTCCGCTTTGGTGTACCAACTCATCCAGCCGCCAGTATCCAGGTCAAACAAGTCCCTCAACCTTGATTCACTGAAGACTTTATTTCCAACGATACGAATATCTTTAATTCTGGCGGTATCGCCTTCGGTCACATTAAAAGACAGGTTGACGCGGTTACGTTCGATCGGCGTGACGGTAATGACGACTTCCGCACCGTAAAGGCTGCGGTTGATGTACTGGCGTTTGAGCTCTTGCTCGGCCTTGTCGGCCAACGCTTTGTCGAAAGGTTGACCCTCCGCGAGCCCAATTTCACGAAGCGCCTTTTTCAGGGCCTCCTTGTCGAATTCTTTAGCGCCAATAAAATTGACATCTGCCACTGTTGGACGCTCTTCAACAATCACCACCAACACGTCGCCGCTGACTTCGAGCCGTACATCCTTGAACAAGCCAAGAGCAAACAGCGCGCGGATTGCGCTGGCACCCTTGTCGTCGTTATACGTTTCACCCACGCGAAACGGCAAAGACGCAAAGATGGTTCCTGGCTCGACCCGCTGCAGGCCCTCAACCCGGATATCGCGAACCGTGAAAGGGTCAACGGCCCACGCGCTGTGAGCCATCAGCAAACTGGTCACAACGGCACAGACAGTTCGAAGTTTGAATCGGATAAATTTTGTTTGCATGAACTTTTCGCTGTTGACCGGAATAGATTGGAGGCTAGCCAAAGAGCCTGGTGACATCGTTGAACAGGGCGACAGACATCATGCACAACAGTACGGCAATGCCGCCCCGCTGCAGCCCTTCCATCCAGGCCTCAGACACCGTTCGCCCAGTGACGGCCTCCCAAAGATAATACATCAGGTGGCCACCATCCAGAACCGGCAAAGGCAGTAAATTAAGCACCCCTAGGCTCACGCTGATGGCTGCCAAGAAGAGCAAGTAAGCGGTCAAGCCAATGCTGGCCGACTTACCTGCGTAGTCGGCAATGGTCAAAGGCCCGCTCAAATTTTTCAATGATGCCTCGCCAATGAGCATTTTGCCCATCATTTTCAGGGTCAAGATGGACGACTCCCAAGTTCGCACAACACCCTGCAACAAACCCTCAAAGACGCCGTACCGCACCGTGACAAATGCTGGCGGCGCGCCCACTGAAGCATCAATTTTTGCCACTGAAATTTTGCCTTCATTCACAATTCTGGGCGCTAGCTGTACAGCCAGAATTTTGCTGCCACGCTCAATTTGCCAAGTCTGGCTTGCAGCTGCGACGTTGCCAGAGGCCCGAATAACTTGCCTCAGTTGCTGGCCATCCACTATCAACGTCTGGCCGACACGCCGCACGATGTCCCCGGCTTGAAGGCCAGCCTTAGCAGCCGGGCCTTCAGCGACGACCGCCCCAATAACGGGCGACGTCCAAGGACCAACGATTCCAATGTTGCGAAAAAACTGGGCATCAACTTCAGCCGCATTGAAATCCTGAAAAACCAGCAGTACCTCACGCTTAGGCGCATTTGTGTACCCGGAATCACTGCTGCTGACCGCCATGCGTAGGTTGCGCCCATTGAGAGCGCCTTGCATCAAGCGCCAGCGAAGATCTTCAAACGACCGCACGGGCTCCATACTTTCGCCTTCAAAACCAGCTTCGTCGACCAATTCCGTGCCTCGAAGCCCGGCTTTCTCTGCGACTGAACCAGCCACTGGGCTTGACAGCACTGCCTTTGGCTCTTGCAGGCCAGTCCAGTTCAGCGCACTGTAAAGAAGTATTGCCAACAGCAGATTCGCGACCGGGCCTGCGGCAACTACCGCCGCGCGATATTTGAGCGGCTGGGTATTGAATGCCAGATGGCGTTCGGAAGCATCCACCGGCGCCTCTCGCTCGTCGAGCATTTTGACGTAGCCACCCAGAGGCAGCATGCCGATTGAAAATTCGGTCGGCTTGCCCTTCATGCGCCAGGTGTAAATGGGCTTGCCAAAACCGACTGAAAACTTCAATACCTTGATACCGCACAAGACAGCAACCTTGTAGTGCCCATATTCGTGAATGGCAACCAGAAGGCCAAGTGCAAGGACAAATGCGAGCAAAGTCAACATCTCAATACTCCATCGACAGAACAACGTTTCTTGCAAAAGCGCGCGCCTCGATGTCGAGCGCCAGCAGATCGTCAATCCCCATTATGCGAGGGGCGCAAAGGCCACTAAGGGTTGCGTGGTTAACCGCATGTATTTGATCGAAACGAATACGTTTTTCCAGAAAAGACTCGACCGCAACTTCGTTGGCTGCATTCAAAATGGCTGGCGTGCCGGTCGACGCCTCCAATACTTCCCAAGCCAGCTTCAGGCCAGGAAAGCGTTCGGAATCCAGCACTTCGAAAGTTAAATCTGAAAGCGTTTTGAAGTCCAGCGCCTTCGCACCAGAGGCTATTCTGCCCGGCCAGGCCAGCCCGTAAGCAATCGGCACACGCATGTCGGGTGTACCAAGCTGGGCCACCACAGACGTGTCTAAGTACTGCACCATCGAATGCACCACGCTTTGCGGATGTACAACCACTTCAATCTGTGATGGCTGCAGGCCAAACAGGTACTTTGCCTCAATGACTTCCAGCGCCTTGTTCATCATGGTTGCGGAATCCACGGATATTTTGCGTCCCATCACCCAGTTTGGGTGCGCGCAAGCCTGCTCTGGCGTGACATCTCTGAGAGTGCTCAACGCGCGCGTACGAAAGGGCCCACCGGAAGCCGTCAAAATAATCTTATCAACACGCGAAGCCCAAGTTGCGGGGTCTTCGGGCAAGGATTGAAAGATGGCGGAGTGCTCGCTGTCTATCGGCAGCAGTTGGGCACCACCGGCTTTCACAGCCTGCAAAAACACATCGCCGCCCACCACCAGCGCCTCCTTATTGGCCAGCAGCAGACGCTTGCCGGCTTTGGCCGCCGCCATGCAGGGGGCCAGCCCAGCCGCCCCCACAATAGCCGCCATGACGACGTGCGTCTGGTCATGAGACGCAATTATTTCAAGAGCGTTAGGTACCTGTAAAACTTCGGTCTTAAGCCCGTGAGACTTTAATTTATCAGCCAGAATCAGCGCGTGCGGCTGGCTAGCCATGACTGCGTAGCGCGGCTTGAAACGTAGGCATTGCGCCAGCATCAGATCCGTCTTGGTAGCAGCACTGAGCGCAAAAACCTCAAACTGCTCAAGATGCGCGGCCACCACGTCCAGAGTGTTGACACCGACCGATCCGGTAGAGCCCAAAACAGTGATGCGTTGCTTGGTCAAGGTCATAGTATCTAAAGGCTGACCAGCATCATGGCCAAAGGCACGGCGGGCAACAGTGCATCAACCCGGTCGAGTACGCCGCCATGCCCCGGCAGCAAACCACTTGAATCTTTGGCACCCGCGCTGCGCTTGACAAGCGATTCGACCAGATCACCGACTACGCTCATGGCGGCTAGAAAAACCACGCCAGTGAGCATCACAAAAACACCATGCTGGGTCCACAAACGGGCATACAAACTGCCACTAAAACCGCTAGCACCAGAGCGGTCCAGCCAGGCCCATGAGACAGCCAGCAACACCACACCCGCCATGCCGCCCCACACGCCTTCCCAGCTCTTGCCAGGGCTAATGGCAGGTGCGAGTTTCGTTTTTGTAAAGCGCCCACCCAAGGCACGCCCGGCAGCATAAGCAAATATATCGGCGACCCAAACCAACAGCAAAATCGACAACAAAAATTGAACGCCCATGACTCTGGCCTGGGCCACTGCCAGCCAGGCCAGCCACAGCGCCGCTATGCCGCCCACCAAGCGCCAGGGCCTGGCAATGCCAGACCAGCCAGGCACACCCAGGCGCAACAGAAAACTGCCCACGAGCACCCATGCACTGCCTGCCAACACCCAAAGCATAGGCATCGGTTTGTCAATAAATCCAGCGGTCCAAGCCAAGCCGCAAAGTGCAGCCAACATCAAACCTATCAGCGCTGAGACCATTTGACTGCAAGCGTTCAAACGCCCCCATTCCCAGCCAGCAGCTGCAATCAGTACCAAAGCAACTGCACAAAATGGCGTGGGTGAGCTGTAAAACAGGGCGGGCAGCAAAATAGCCAGCAAAACAATCGCAGTAATGATCCGCTGCCCGAGCATCAGGCAACTTTCACAGTTTGGGTATGCACCTGCGGACCACGGGGCTTCTGGTTGCTTTTTAACTGCGCCGATGTCTGACCGAATCGCCGCTCACGGCCACTGAAAAAAGCGATTGCCCCGTCCAGCGCAGCACCGTCAAAATCCGGCCATAGTTTGTCAGAAAAATACAGCTCGGAGTAAGCTGCCTGCCACAACAAAAAGTTGCTGATACGCGACTCGCCACCTGTTCGAATCAGCAAATCAGGATCTGGCACATGCGCTAGGGACATGGCGCGATCAAGTGACATTTCGGTAATCTCCTGACCACTGTTCGCCAACTTTTGCGCAGCCTGGGCGATGTCCCAGCGGCCACCGTAATTGAAGCAAACATTGAGAATCATGCGCTCATTGCTCGCAGTCTCCAATTCCGCCTGCGAGAGAGCCATCTGCACTTTGGCAGAGAGCTGCTGGCGATCGCCGGCAAAGTAAAGGCGAACGCCACTTTCCTGGAGTTTGGGCACTTCCCGAGCAAGTGCGCCGGCAAGTAAATCCATCAGGCCGGAAACTTCTTCTGCGGGCCGGTTCCAGTTTTCTGATGAAAATGCAAACACGGTAAGGATGGCGATTCCCCGGTCGGCGCAGGCCTGGACGCACGCGCGCAAGGCATCAACACCCTGCTTGTGCCCTGCAATACGCGGTAAAAACCGCTTGGTTGCCCAGCGCCCATTGCCATCCATGACGATGGCCACATGGTGCGGCACGGCAATAGGGGTGGCAGTTTTCATGCGGATGGATCAGGCAGCGGCTTCGAGCTGATCAGACCGCCATGATGTCTTGTTCTTTGGAAGCGACCAATTTGTCTACCTCTGCGATAAAACGATCAGTAAATTTTTGTATCTCGTCCTGCGAGCGACGCTCATCGTCTTCAGAGGCGAGTTTGTCTTTGACTTGCTTTTTAACACTGTCGTTCGCGTCACGGCGCAAATTGCGAATCGCCACTTTGGCGTGCTCACCTTCGCCGCGCACCACTTTGGTCAACTCCTTGCGACGCTCTTCGGTCATGGCGGGCATCGGTACCCGGATCAAATCACCTTGAGCGGCGGGGTTCAAACCGAGGTCTGAATCACGAATGGCTTTTTCGATCTTCGCACCCATGCCTTTTTCCCATGGCGAAACACTGATGGTTCGTGCATCTAGCAAAGAAACGTTGGCAACCTGGCTAATGGGCACCATAGATCCATAGTAGTCAACCTGAACGGTATCGAGCAAGCCCGGGTTAGCGCGGCCAGTGCGGATTTTCGTTAACCCGCTCTTGAAAGAATCGACAGACTGCTGCATTTTTTGCTCGGCAGTCGATTTGATGTCAGCGATGCTCATGATGGGAACTCTCCAGATATCAACTACAGGAAAACAGATCTACGCGCCAGTCAAACGTGAACCAGAGTACCTTCGTCCTCTCCCTGCACGACGCGCTTGAGCGCACCATGTTTGAAGATGCTGAAGACTTTCAAAGGTAGTTTCTGATCTCGGCACAAAGCAAACGCAGTAGCGTCCATCACTTCCAGATTTTTGCCCATGGCTTCGTCAAAAGTGATGCTGGTGTACCGCGTCGCGTTCGGGTCTTTTTTCGGGTCAGCAGAATACACGCCGTCAACTTTGGTGGCTTTGAGCACAATTTCCGCGCCAATTTCAGCGCCGCGCAATGCCGCTGCTGTGTCAGTTGTGAAAAACGGGTTACCGGTCCCTGCGGCGAAAATGACCACTTTGCCCTCTTCGAGGTATTGCAAGGCTTTGGGCCTGACGTAGGGCTCAACCACACGCTCAATGGCAATTGCAGACATCACGCGAGCAGTCAAACCGGCTTTATCCATGGTGTCACCCAGTGCCAGTGCGTTCATCACGGTGGCCAGCATGCCCATGTAATCTGCGGTTGCCCGATCCATACCCACCGAGCCGCCCGCAACACCACGAAAAATATTGCCACCGCCAATGACCACCGCTACCTCGACACCCATGCGGGTAATCTCAGCGATTTCTTCCACCATGCGCACGATGGTCGCGCGGTTTATGCCAAAAGCATCATCCCCCATCAAGGCCTCACCTGACAGTTTTAACAAGATTCGCTTGTAGGCTGGCATGTGGGCGCTTTCTGGAGTTGGATTGGTGAATAGTTTAGCGGCCTTCCGGCTGGATAAAACTGCCTGAACGGCGTTAGGCCGACATCAAGTCGACCTCAGGCTGACTTCAAGCCGCCTTGGCAGCAGCGATCTGAGCAGCCACTTCAGCCGCAAAGTCGTCAACTTTTTTCTCGATGCCCTCGCCCACCACGTACAAGGTGAAGGATTTGACAGCCGTGGCTTTTTCTCTCAGCATTTGCTCAACCGTCTGCTTGTCGTTTTTAACGAAGGTCTGGTTATGCAGGCTGACTTCCTTGAGGTACTTTTGAACGCCACCTTCGATGCGCTTGGCAACGATTTCAGCTGACTGTACAGGCTTGCCAGCAGCCGTAGCCACATTGGCATCTTCTGCCGCCTTGGCTGCAGCCACTGATCGCTCACGCGCCACCAGTTCGGCGGGCACCTGGTCGCTGGACAACGACACCGGTTTCATTGCCGCGACATGCATGGCAACGTCTTTGGCAGCAGTCTCATCACCATCAAACTCAACCACAACACCGATACGTGTGCCATGCAGGTAAGAAGCCAGCTTGCCAGAGGCAAAACGCTGAAAGCGGCGCACCGACATGTTCTCGCCAATTTTGCCAATCAAGCCCTTACGGACGTCTTCAACCGTCGGGCCAAAGCCGTCCATGCTGAGCGCCATGCCGCCCACCGCAGCCACGTCAGCCGGGTTGTTTTTAACAATACCGACCGCCACAGCGTTGGTGAAAGCCAAAAAGCTGTCGTTTTTGGTCACAAAGTCGGTTTCGCAATTGATCTCAACCAGCGCACCGACGCCGCCTTCAGTGTGATACGCAATCACGCCTTCAGCAGTCACGCGGGACGCGGCCTTGCCGGCCTTGTTACCCAACTTGACGCGCAAAATTTCTTCGGCTTTTTCAAAGTTGCCATCGGCCTCGGTCAGTGCTTTTTTGCACTCCATCATTGGCGCGTCGGTTTTGGCGCGCAACTCGGCGACCATGCTTGCAGTAATTGCCATTTTCAAATCTCTCTGTCTATGTGTACGTATCAATTCAACTTGTAAAAAAGGGGCCGTGTGAGCCCCCCAATTACGGATTCAGTGCGTCTGGCGCAAAGCAGTCTGACTTGACTTAAGCAGCTGCGACTTCCACAAATTCATCCGAGCTCTCAGGCTGAACCATCTTGACCACTTCGCTGGTCGCGTTGGCGCGGCCTTCAATGATCGCGTCTGCAATGCCGCGTGCGTAAAGCGCTACAGCTTTGGACGAATCATCGTTGCCAGGAATCACGTAATCGATACCGATAGGTGAATGGTTGGAATCCACCACGCCGATCAATGGAATACCCAATTTTTTGGCTTCCAGAATGGCAATTTTGTGGAAACCCACGTCGATCACGAAAATAGCATCTGGCAGAGCCGCCATATCCTGAATGCCGCCGATGTCTTTTTCAAGTTTTTCGATTTCACGCTTGAAGGTCAGCTGTTCTTTTTTGCTGATGGTGTCCAGACCAGCTTCTTGCTGGGCCTTCATTTCCTTCAGGCGTTTGATCGATGTTTTGACCGTTTTAAAATTGGTCAGCATGCCGCCGAGCCAACGCTGGTCAACAAAAGGAACGCCAGCACGCTTGGCTTCCATGGCCAGCGTTTCACGCGCTTGGCGCTTGGTGCCGACCATCAAAATGGTGCCGCGATTGGCCGACAACTGACGGGCGAACTTCATCGCCTCGTTGTACATCGGCAGCGTTTTTTCCAAGTTGATGATGTGGATACGGTTGCGGTGACCAAAAATGTACGGAGCCATTTTTGGGTCCCAGAAGCGGGTTTGGTGACCAAAGTGGACACCGGCTTCCAGCATTTCGCGCATGGTGGTTGACATAGTAATACTCCAAAGGTTGTGTCTAAAATCAGCGCTTATCGTCAAGAATTATTTCCTGACGACACCTTGAACGGCTGATTTGCGATTTACCTTGCAAACGGTACGTTACCGGCAGCAAAGCCAATCGATTATAGCACCCCAAAACCTGCTTTCCATGCCTAAAACCCGACCTGAAGCCCTGCTCGACATCCATTCCACACGCCAAGCGCTGACATCAGGCCAAATCAGCACCGCTGACTTGCTGGCCGCGGTGCAAGGCATTGCAGACAGCACTGTTTGTCGCCACGTCTACATGCACGATTTGGCACAGCAGCCTGCGGCCGCAGTTGGCGGCCCCTTGGCCGGGATCCCAGTTTCCGTCAAAGACCTGTTTGACGTGGCAGGCCAGGTCACCAAAGCCGGCTCCAGAGTGCTTGAAAACGCCGCCCCCGCCAAGGCTGATTGCCCCGCCGTAGCCCGGCTGCGAGCTGCTGGTGCGGCTCTAATCGGCCGAACCAACATGGTCGAGTTCGCTTTTTCAGGGGTGGGCATCAACCCACATTACGGCACGCCCGTCAACCCTGCCGACACGGAAGTTCAACGCATTCCCGGCGGCTCGTCGTCGGGCGCAGCGGTGTCGGTAGCGACAGGTGCGGCGTTGGTGGGCTTGGGCTCAGACACCGGCGACTCGATTCGTATCCCGGCGGCCCTGTGCGGCATCGTCGGCTTCAAAAGCACAGCGCGACTGGTACCCACGCTCGGTGCCGTGCCCTTGTCAACCAGCCTAGACACGGTTTGCGCGCTGACGCGGTCGGTGCGTGATGCGGTCACCGTGCATGAAATTTTGGCGGCGCGCAGCGTGAACTTGCCCCACAAGCCACTGGCGGCTTGCCGATTTGCCGTCGCACGCACCTTGATGCAAGACGGCCTGGACAAAACCGTCGCCAGCGCTTTTGAACGCAGTTTGAAGCTGCTGCGTTCGACCGGCGCACAGATTGAGGAGATTGATCTCGCCGAGATCAGCGAGCTAGCCAGTATCAACGCCACGGGCGGTCTGTCAGCGGCTGAAAGCTACGCCTGGCACCGCCACTTGATCGCCAAACATCAAGCTGACTACGACCCTCGGGTAGCTTTACGCATTTTGCGCGGCGCCAGCATGACAGCGTTTGACTTCATTGACCTGCTCGCCGCCAGAGCCGACTGGATAACCCGGATGCAGGCGCAGCTGGCGGGATTTGACGCGGTGTTGTCGCCCACTGTGCCTATCGTGGCGCCGCCGATCGCGACTGTACTTAACGACGACACCGAGTTTTTCAGGGTCAACGGCTTGCTGCTGCGCAACACCGCGGTGGTTAACATGCTGGACGGTTGCGCCATCTCCTTGCCGTGCCATTTGCCAGATGAACTGCCAGTTGGCCTAATGGTCTGGCACGCTGCACTGCATGATGATGCGGTGCTTAGCGCCGCCTTGCAAGTTGAAACGGTGCTCAAACAATCACTATTAAATGAGTAGCTGCTTGCGCCCGTATTTAAAGGGCTCGAGGCCAATTTAATACCCAAAAAAGATCCAAAAACAATGAATTTGTCTATTTCCAAGTCTTCTGCAAGCCCAACATCCCCATGAAGATTGCCGTCATTGGCGCCGGCATCATCGGCATCACTACCGCTTACGAGTTGGCCGTTGACGGTCACGAAGTCACCGTTTTTGAGCGCCGTGGCGCAGCCGCTGAAGAAACCAGTTTTGCCAACGCCGGGGTGGTGGCGCCGGGCTCAGTCACGCCGTGGGCAGCACCTGGCATGCCGGGCAAGGTTCTGGGCAATCTGCTCAGTCGCCACGCGGCGGTCAAGCTCAGTTTGCCTCTGTCTGGCAATGACCTGACCTGGATGTGGAAATGGTGGCGCGCCTGCAAGATGGACACTTACCTGGCCAACCGCGCCAGGCTCCAAAGGCTGGCGTTTTACAGCCGGGCGCGGCTCCACCAGTTGACGGAGGACCTGCAACTTGATTACGACCGCGCAGAAGGCTACACCGTACTGCTGCGCAGCGAAAAAGACAGCCGCTTGGTGCAGCCCGGTTTGCAGGTGCTTAGGGATGCAGGCGTCGCGTTCAGCGAAATCAATGCCGAAGCGGTGCGCAAGTTAGAGCCTGCCATCAACCCCGACACTGAATTTTTAGGCGGCATTCACCTGCCCAACGATGAAGTGGCCAATTGCCGCCAGTTTGCGCTGTTGCTGAAGGACAAAGCCCGAGATTTGGGCGTCATTTTTGAATTCAATACGGCTGTAGCTCAAATAAATCGGGCGCAAGCAGCTAACGTATTAATAGCGGGTGAAAGCCTGCCTAGGCAGTTTGACCGTATCGTGGTCTGCGCTGGGCTGGCTTCGGCAGCGCTCCTCAAGCCGCTCGGTTTAAAAATCCCCATGGCGGCGGTGTATGGCTACTCCATCAGTGCGCCGATACGCGAGGCACTGAATGCACCACGCAGTGCTCTGATGGACGAACGCTACAAGGTGGCTATTTCAAGGCTGGGCAATCGGGTGCGGGTAGCCGGCAGCGCGGAGATTGGCGGTAGTCTGGCCAAGCACCGGGCTTCGTCGATTCAAACCCTTTACAAGGTGCTGCACGACTGGTTTCCAGGTGCAGCGCAAAATGCCAATACCGGGTCAAACGTGCAAGTCTGGAAAGGCGCACGCCCGATGCTCCCAGACGGCCCGCCCATCATTGGGGATAGCGGCGTGCCGGGGATTTGGCTGAATCTAGGACACGGCTCCAGCGGCTGGGCATTGAGCTGCGGCAGCGCGCGGGCGTTGGCCGATTTGATGGCTGGCAGGGCTGCTGAGGTTGACTTGGAGGGTCTGAGCATCCATCGCTTGGGTTGAATCTGTAGGTCAGCGCCGCAAGTTGTGGAACTAATGCACAAAGCCTTGCAACATTGGCTAAAACCGTCATTTTCCAGCGTTAAAGTCAGGTCAGCCCGGCATCCCGCCAAGGCGCATTATTTGATTGGAATCATCATGGGCATGTTCAGTTTTATCAAGGAAGCCGGCGAAAAGCTCTTCGGCAAAGGCGAGGCCAAGGTAGCGCAAGAAGCCGCTGCCGCAGCGCCGACCCCCGAAAACATTGCCGCCCTCAGCAAAGCGGCAGGCGATGCGATTGCCACCTACATTGGCACGATGAATCTGAATGTTGAAGCGCTGGACATTGGCTTTGATGCAGCATCTGGCGTGGTGACGGTCGCCGGCGTGGCACCGGACCAAGCCACCAAAGAAAAGGTGCTGCTGTGCTGCGGCAATGTGGCTTCGGTCGCGTCAGTCAACGACATGATGACGGTCTCAACACCAGAGCCCGAGTCCCAGATGTATGTTGTGGTCAGTGGCGACAACCTGTCAAAAATCAGCAAGCAGTTTTACGGCACGCCGAATAAGTATCCGCAAATTTTTGAAGCCAACAAACCGATGCTGACACACCCGGACAAGATTTACCCAGGCCAAGTGCTGCGCATTCCGGCAGACGCTTAACGCTACAAGAGCTGCGCTGGCTGTCATGCAAAAAATCACTTCTGCACACAGTCAGCCGCTGTTTGATGTGGCAGCGACACGCCGCATTGAACAGCTCGCCGCCAGCACTCTGCCACCCTACACACTGATGCAGCGCGCGGGTCTGGCAGTCGCCCGTTTGGCTATGGCCCTTTCGCCGCACGCCACATGCATTTGGGTCGCCTGTGGCCCCGGCAACAACGGCGGCGATGGCTTCGAAGCGGCCATGCACCTGCATCAGTGGGGCAAGCGCGTGGTGGTGACTTGGACTGGCGCAGGCAAGACTGGCTTGCCAGCTGACGCGGAGGCCGCACGGTCAGGGGTCATGGCAAATGGCGTGACCTTTGCCGACCAGCCACCTGAAGACTTTGACTTTTGCATCGATGCACTACTGGGGATTGGCGCAAATCTGGACCCCGCTCACGAAGGATCAGCCCGCATTTTGAACTGGCTGCAACTCATGCGCGACAGTGCCAAGCCGTGCCTTGCGGTGGATGTCCCGAGCGAGTTGAATGCTGATACTGGCGTCGTCAAAGACTTAAATGCTATTAATTCAGGAGCTGCTTGCGCCCGAATTGATTGGTCTAAAGCCCGATTTACCCTGTCTTTGCTGACCCTAAAACCCGGGCTCTTCACCTGTGAAGGCCGTGACAGCGCGGGCGAGGTCTGGTTCGATGACTTGGGCGTTGCCCGGCCAGAGCCCCAGCCAATCGCCTGGTTGCTGGGTTCAGACAGCCAAGCCCTGCCCCAACGGTTACACGCCCAGCACAAGGGCAGCTTTGGCGACGTTGCCGTCGTGGGCGGGGAATCTACCGATACCAGCCACATGGCAGGCGCAGCGCTGCTAGCGGCCAGCGCAGCGTTGCACCGGGGGGCGGGTCGGGTGTATGTGGCTTTGCTGGGCGGCAGTGAAATGACCGTCGATCCCTTTCAGCCAGAACTCATGTTTCGCAGCCCCGAGGCGCTTGATTTGCACAGCCACGTCATCGTTTGCGGCTGTGGTGGCGGCGAGGCGATCAGAGCGGTCTTGCCTAAGGTGCTGTCTACGGCAGCAAGATTGGTTCTTGATGCGGATGCGCTGAATGCGATAGCCAACGATACGGCCCTTCAAAGCCAGCTCAAAGCACGCGCTGCGCGTGGCTACGCTACAGTGCTCACGCCGCACCCACTGGAAGCCGCGCGCCTGCTGCAAACCACGACGGCACAGATTCAGTCTGACCGACTCAAAGCCGCAGCGCAGTTGGCTGAGTTATTTCATGCTGTCATCGTTTTAAAAGGTTCAGGCAGCGTGATCGCTGCAACGGGTCAAACCAGCCGGGTCAATTCGAGCGGCAACGCCCTGTTGGCGACAGCCGGCACCGGGGATGTACTGGCCGGCATGTTGGGAGCGGACATCGCCCATGGCTTGAATGCTTTTGATGCAGCATGCAGCGCGGTTCTTGCGCATGGCCGCATCGCTGACGATTGGTTAAAAACGCATCCCGATGAGACGCTGACGGCCTCTAGGCTGGCAGCTTCGGCTTAAACCAACACCATCAGGCCGATTTGCAGCAACAAAATCAACACAATCGCTGACAAATCAATGCCGCCTACTGACGGGATCACGCGGCGCAGCGGTGCCAGCAGCGGCTCGGTTAATCGTCCCAGCAAGCTGTAGGCTGGTGAGCCGGGTTGTACCCACGACAAAATCGCAAATCCGATCACCAGAATCATCATGGTTTGCAGTGCCACGCGCAGCAGCATTTTAAAAGCCAAGCCCAACAAAGACAGCAGCATCACGGGCGCAACCGCGTCCATCCCCAAGCCGCCCAAAACAAAAGTGAACAGGACCAGCCAGATCAACCCGTAGGCAAATGCAAACAGCAACGCTGCCAGCAAACTGGCCCAATCAATTTTGGATTGCGCCACTGCCTTGGGTAACAGCCGCCGCAAAGGCTTAACCAGCCAGTCAGTCACCGCCATGACAAAAATGCCGGGCTGCGCCCGCATGTTGATCCGCGTCCAGTTCATCCAGGCGCGCAGCAGCGCTGAGGCAATCAGCACGAAGAAAAAGCTTTCCAGCAAAAAAGACAGGACACGAATCAGCATGAAGTACCCAGCTTTTCAGTTTTAGCGACGCGGCTTTTTGCCCTGCTTGCGCCCGGCTTTTGCTGCGGTTTTGCCTGCAGCTTTTTTAACCGATGCCTTCAAGGCCTGAATCGGCGAAGGCAGCAAACCACCGGAGCCGCGTTCGGTACGACTTGACGATGATGAACCTGATCCCCGGCCCGATCGGCTCGGAGCACCCGCTCGGCGGTTTCCTTTGCCGTCGCGCGACACACCACGCTCTTGCGGCGGCAACTCCCCGGTGTGGCCGCCGGTCTTGTCTTTCATGGCGCGATTCGTCACGGCAAGCAGCGCCTCGCCTTCATTGATGAGGCGGAAGTCAATCTTGCGCCCGTCTAGGTCCACCCGGCTGACCTGCACCCGCACCCGCGTCCCAATGGCGTAACGAATGCCGGTGCGCTCGCCGCGCAACTCCTGCCGGGCCTCGTCAAAGCGGAAGTACTCGCCACCCAGTTCGGTGATGTGTACCAAGCCTTCCACATACATCGCGTCCAGCGTAACAAAAATGCCAAACCCCGTGGCCGCAGTCACGACACCGCCAAACTCTTCACCCAAATGCTCGCGCATGTACTTGCATTTGAGCCAGGCTTCAACGTCGCGGCTGGCCTCATCGGCCCTACGCTCGTTGGCGCTGCAATGCAGGCCAGCAGCTTGCCAGGCCAGCTCATCGACGCTGGCTTTTTTCGGCTTTTGTTCGGGGTCTTTGACACGCGCTGCAAGGCGTTTTGACAGCTTGGCCTCGGCCTCGCCCGGCGTCGGCAAGCTGGGCAACTGGTATTTACCTTTGCTCAGCACCGCTTTGATGACGCGGTGCACCAGCAAATCCGGGTAACGACGGATCGGGCTGGTGAAGTGCGTGTAGGCCTCGTACGCCAGGCCAAAGTGGCCGCTGTTGATGGGCGTGTAAATCGCCTGCTGCATCGAGCGCAACAACATCGAATGGATTTGCTGCGCGTCTGGCCGGTCTTTGGTGGCTTGGGCGATTTGCTGAAACTCACCCGGTGTCGGGTCGTCGCTGATCGTCATGCCAATGCCCGCAGCTTTAAGGTAATTGCGCAGCATGTCCTTTTTCTCAGGCGTTGGGCCCTCGTGGACGCGAAACAATCCGACGTGTTTGCTGCTGGCAATAAAGTCTGCAGAACATACATTGGCCGCCAGCATGGCCTCTTCAATCAGGCGGTGGGCCACGTTGCGAGTACGTGGAATGATCTTTTCAATCCGTCCGGCTTCGTCGCACACGATTTGCGTTTCTGTGGTCTCAAAATCAACCGCGCCGCGCACGCCTCGCTCTTTGAGCAACGCTTGGTACACATCATGCAAATCGAGCAGGTGAGGCACCAGCGCCTTACGCTGAGCTGCTTCTGGCCCCCGCGTGTTGGCCAAAATGGCGGCCACTTCGGTGTACGTGAAACGCGCCTGGCTGAACATCACTGCCGGGTAAAACTGGTAGGCGTGGACTTCACCCTTGGCC
>JBBRDA010000019.1:0-32843 GCA_038204335.1 Burkholderiales bacterium | reverse complement strand
AGGCCTTCGTTGTTTTCAAACGTCTGGTAGTTGACCTTGATGCCGGTTTCTTTTTCAAAATTGGCCACCATATCTTTGGCGATGTAGTCAGGCCAGTTGTAGATATTGAGGATTTTTTCTTCCGCCGCCGCAACAGGCGCTGCAACTGGGCCTGATGTTGCGGGCGTTGCAGGTGTCTCGGGCTTTTTGCCGCAAGCCGCCAGAACCAGAACAGACAATGCAACCAACCAGAACTGCTTTTTAAACATGTCTTACATCCGTCAAAATCTATTGAAACTTCAGTTTTGTTTAGGCAAACGACCCAAAAAAACGAATTGTAAGAGCTATTTCAGCATAGATTCAAGGCCGGACCCAAGCATATCCCAAGCAAATTCAAGGACTTAAACACCACGGCGCGGTGTTGTGCACGAGCCCCATCCACAGCGCCCAAACCGAGCTGGCCAACAGAGCCATGCCCGCGATCCGTATGGCCCACTGACCAGAGCCTTCGCCGCCACCTCCAACGAGGCTTTTGCCGCGCAGGCGCAACCAAAGCCAGGGCCCAGCCATCAAAGACACGCTGCTGCCCAAGGCAAACAATGCCATCACCCCCGCGCCTTGAGCGGCGCTGCTGGTCATAGCGGCGACCAGCACCGCCGAGTAAAGCAGGCCGCAGGGCAACAATGCCCATAAAACACCCATCAAACCAATTGGCGCTAGCGCAGACCCGCCCTTCAAATTACCCGTGACAGAGCGCACCCCCCGCCAAACCTTGCGGGCTGACTCTTCAAGCCACACCGGTTGGCGCGCCTGCCAGATCAACATCAACCCGAGCAAGGCAGCGGCCACGTGAAACAGGGTCCAAACCGGGCGCAGGGCGGCGGAATGGACAGACAGCCAGCCAAGTGCCTGCATCGATGCGGCGGCCAGCGCGCCCAAGGCCGAGTAGCCGAGCAGCCTGCCAGCCTGAAACACCCACAAAGCGCGGGTGCTTTGACCCGCCTGGGTGCGGCCGATACCGGCGCAAGCCGCTCCGCACATCGCCAAACAATGCGGCCCGCCCGCCAAGCCCATGAGCAAGGCGGTTGCAGCGAGTGTTAAATCCATGTTCTGAATTCAGTCATGTGCGCCCACGGCGCGTTGTCCTGCAAGTTAACGCATCGTTGGCCTACACAAAAATCAGGCGTGAATGACGGCAGCAATATATCTCCTGAAGGTAGTTTGGATGATGCGAGCAACGTCAATCCATTGCTTTGATGTAACTCAAGCTTTACCCAGTTCTTCCAGCAAGAAAATCAACCAGAGCGGGAAAACACCATGGCAGCCAGCACACCTTTTTTAATTATCAAGCGCTTTGATCAGGCTGTATCATCAAACTTTCTACCAGCTACACGGGGAAAAGTGGATAAACACCTGATCAAAATTGCCTGCTCCAACTGCAACATGCGAGAGCTGTGCATGCCTATCGGCCTAGATGCTGATGAATTGACGCGCGTGGATGAACTGGTCACCAAACGGCCTTGTGTCAAGCGCGGCAGCGCACTTTTCAGAGCCGGTGACAAATTCACCGCTTTGTATGCCATTCGTAGTGGCTTTTTGAAGACGTGCATCACCTCTGAAGACGGGCGAGCACAGGTGACGGGCTTTCAAATGGCAGGTGAGATTGTTGGGCTGGATGGCATAGCCACGGATTTACACACCTGTGATGCCATTGCCCTAGAAGACACTGAAGTCTGCGCACTACCCTTTGAACGGATTGAAGAAATTGCCAGAGAAGTCAAGGCACTTCAGCACCACGTCCACAAAATCATGAGCCGCGAAATTGTGCGTGAGCATGGCGTTATGCTGTTGCTGGGCAATATGCGGGCCGAAGAAAGGTTAGCTGCATTTTTGTTGAATCTCGTGCAACGTCTTCATGCAAGGGGGTTTTCAAGCTCTGACCTTGTGCTGCGAATGACACGTGACGAGATTGGCAGCTACCTTGGACTGACGCTAGAGACAGTCAGCCGAACCTTCTCAAAATTTGCTGATGATGGGATCATCATCGTCAACCAACGCCAAGTACATATTCAGAACGCAGATGCCTTAAGAAGGCTGGTCAATCACGAGCAGTGTCATTAATGTCACGCGATGGTTTGTTCAACCATAAAACAACACTGGCGCAAGCCATCGCGATCAGCCAAAAACTGAAAAAAGCAGCGGTATAGACTGCCTGGCGTGACGGTTGAACAGCCAGGCTCGGCCAATGCACCTCGCTTGGGTCAATTGCCGAGAACACCAAAGCCTCAAGCAAACATGCGGCCAAAAATGCGGGCCATGTGATCAATACCCAGCGTCTAACACTACGGGACTTTTCCAAGTCAAGGTCTGGCATTTTTATCGCCTCCCGTCGCGCTGTGGTTACGGCCTGTTTTGGCCGGTTGCATTGCAGGCTGAGCCACAGCAACTTCTTTTTCAAGTGCCAAGCCTTCCTTGTAGTAGTTTTCAGACACCACGGCATCTGGCCCTTGCATAATAAAGACGGCAGTCACAGCACAGGCCAACACAACAGAAACTGGGCCAGAAATCACCATCCAGACGTAAAACTCTTTGTACCAAGGGCGTATGTCCGGCGCTATCGGCATGGCTTGAATAGATGTTTTCGACATTGAGTGCCTCAGCGTTGATGAAATAAGAAGGCTAGCGCGGTACCAAAAATACGGACTTTTCGACCACTTCGCCTGCCGGTGTGGCTTGAGAAGTAATCACAAAAGTGATCGGTTGCGACCCTGGTGCCATGCCTGCAGGTGCTTGCACCCGCAGAGGCACCCAACGTGAGCTGGCTGCATCCACCATCACTTGCACGTCGGGCAAGATCTGACCGCCTTTCAAGCCCTCAACCTTGATGGAATAGGCCTGCATGCGTTCAGTCGCGTTCATGATCTGCAAACGATAGACATTCTCAGTCAGGCCTTGGCCCACCGTCCGTGCAACTGAGCCACGGTCGCGCTGGACGTCGACCTTGAAGTCAGAACGCGCCAAAAGACTCCAGAGCACCCCAATCGTGACAGCGCCCAGCACAGCCAGGTAAACCAGCACGCGCGGCCTGAGCACCCGCTTGAACATTTGGATTCGACTCAATTTCTGAGCCATACCGTTTTCAGTGCTGTTCCTTATCAGCCCGCGCGGGTATTGCATTTTGTCCATCACACCGTTGCAAACATCTATGCACGACGAGCAACTGATGCATTCATATTGCAAGCCATCGCGAATGTCGATACCCGTCGGGCACACCTGCACGCACAAGCCGCAATCAATACAGTCGCCCAGCCCTTTGGCGTGGTACTGGGCGGGAGTATCGCTTCGCGGCCGTGCGCCGCGACCTTCCCCACGCTCAACGTCGTAGGTCACTATCAACGTGTCACGGTCAAACATGGCACTTTGAAATCGCGCGTAAGGGCACATGTATTTGCAGACCTGCTCCCGCATCCAGCCCGCATTGCCGTAGGTGGCAAAACCGTAGAACAGCACCCAGAACAATTCCCACGGGCCCATGCCAAAACTGACAACATTGCCCGCCAGTTGCTTGATGGGCGTGAAGTAGCCGACAAAGGTAAAGCCCGTCCATAGACCAATGGCGATCCACGCCGCTTGCTTGGCACTTTTTCGGGCTATCTTGTTCAAACCCCATGCCGATTTGTCCAGACGCATACGGGCCATGCGATCGCCCTCAATCTTGCGTTCAACCCACATGAAGATTTCGGTATAGACCGTTTGCGGGCAGGTATAGCCACACCAGAGCCGCCCGGCGACAGCAGTCACTAAAAATAGCGACAGCGCACTGATGATCAGTAAACCGGTCAGGTAAATCAGGTCCTGTGGGTACAGCACCAGATTAAAAATATAAAACCGACGGGACACCAGGTCAAAAAGAACGGCTTGGCGGTCATTCATCGACAGCCAAGGTAAGCCGTAAAAGACCGTTTGGGTTGCAAACACCATGGCCCAGCGCCAGTAGTTAAACCAGCCGGACACACTGCGTGCATAAATCTTCGCATCTGATTGATACAGCGATGCCACGATCGAAGAGTCATCGACCGCTAT
Organism: Burkholderiales bacterium; assembly: GCA_038204335.1. Lineage (GTDB taxonomy): Bacteria > Pseudomonadota > Gammaproteobacteria > Burkholderiales > Burkholderiaceae_C > Polaromonas. Next base: position 28,781 of record JBBRDA010000019.1, on the reverse strand, counting down.
CGGTATGACTCTTCTCGGGCCAGTTATTGTCTCAGCGGGCGTGGACACTATGTATCTTTTTAAGGCTTTTTAGGAGCCATAGCTGGAGCTGCTGGCGCAATTTTGCTTTGCGAAAGACTCAAAACATAGGCTGCCACCACATGGATCTGCTCAGCCGACAGCGTGGGGGCTTGAGCAGGCATCACATTGTTTTTGCCGTTTTTTATAGCGTTGACAATCGCCGCCTCCCCCCATCCATGCAACCAATAGTCGTCGGTCAGGTTGGGCGCACCCAGCGCCTTGTTACCCTTCCCATCAACACCGTGACAGGCGGCGCAGGTGGAAAACTTGGCTTTCCCGCTGAACGCCTTGATCTTGTCGTGCGGGCTGCCCGAAAGCGACAGCACATAGTGAGCAACATCACTGATAGCAGCTTCATCGCCGACGGCTGCACCCATCGGCGGCATCATCCCGACCCGCCCATTGGTCACTGTTTGAACAATATGCGCACTGCCACGCTCACCGAGCCAAGCAGAGTTGGCGTTGGTCAGATTTGGGAACCCCTTGCTGCCGCCTCCGTCCGAACCATGGCACTGCGAGCAGTTGTTCATGAACAGCCGTTCACCGAGTGCCAGTGCGCGTTTGTCTGTCACCAAGGTCTCGACCGGTTGAGCCGCAAACGCCGCATACAAAGGTGCAACCTGCTCGCGCAGTTGCGCGACATCCTGCTGATGTTCACCTTGAGTTGACCACTTTAAAAGCCCTTTGTAGCTACCCAAGCCGGGAAACACAGCCAAGTAAACCAGCGCAAAAACAATCGTCAGAATAAACAACCACAACCACCAGCGCGGCAGCGGATTGTTGTATTCGCGCAGGTTTTCGTCCCAGACATGGCCTGTCGTGTTGTCAGCAGCTTGACCGTCATGCGTCATCACATTGACTTTCCCTGCTAGGTACAACAGCAGGCCACAAGCCAGTACAGAGACGATGCTGATTGCAGCAACGTACCAAGGCCAGAATCCATTAACGAAATCGCTCATGACTGGGACTCCTGGTCATTGATGAAGGGCAACTGCGCGGCTTCATCGAAACCGGCTTTGCGTGCGGGGCGATATGCCCACACCAAAATGCCGATAAATAGGACAAAGCTGAAGGCGGTCACCAGACTGCGAAGGCTATTGAGATCCATACTGAAGTTCATTTTTTTCGCTCCTTATTTCAACGCCAGACCTAAACCCTGCAAGTACGCAACCAGCGCGTCAAGTTCGGTCTTGCCCTTGACCTCATCTGGTGCCGCTGCAATCTGGGCATCGGTATAGGGCACACCGACCCGGCGTAACGCCGTCATGTGGGCTTGGATAGTGGTGTGATTTGCAGGCGCCTTCTCCAACCACGGGTAGGCGGGCATGATGGACTCAGGCACCAAGTCGCGCGGCGCAATCAGGTGCTGACGCTGCCATTCATCGCTATACTTGCCGCCCACGCGATGCAAGTCGGGTCCGGTGCGTTTGCTGCCCCACTGAAACGGATGGTCATACACAAACTCGCCAGCCACGGAATAGTGGCCATACCGCAGAGTTTCAGCCACTAGCGGGCGAATCATTTGAGAATGGCAGTTGTAGCAGCCTTCACGAATATAAATATCCCGGCCGACAACTTTCAAGGCTGAATCAGGCGTGATGCCCTTAATCGGCTGGGTGGTGGATTTTTGAAAGAACAGCGGCACGATTTCGACCATGCCGCCAACGGCAAGCACAATCAAAATCAGAACGATCATCAGCGTATTGCTGGTTTCAACTTTTTCGTGGGTAAACGCCATGATGATTTCCTTATGCGTGAGTTGTCAGGGCAGGAATGGGTGCATCAACGGGCTTGCCCGCCCGTGCTGTCATGAAAACATTCCAAGCCATCACCAGCATCCCAGTCAGGTACAAAATCCCACCAAACAGGCGCACCACATAAAACGGATAGGTGGCCTTCACGCTTTCGATGAACGTGTAAGTTAGCGAGCCATCGGGGTTGATAGAGCGCCACATCAGACCTTGCATCACGCCAGCAATCCACATGGCGGCGATATAAAGCACGATTCCGACAGTCGAGATCCAAAAGTGCAGCTCGATAGCGGGCAGACTGTGCATTTTGGTCCGACCAAACATACGCGGAACAAGGAAATAAAGCGCGCCCATCGATATGAAGCCCACCCATCCAAGCGTGCCGCCGTGTACGTGTGCAATATTCCAGTCGGTGTAGTGCGACAGCGCATTGACCGTCTTGATCGACAGCATGGGCCCTTCAAAAGTGGAGATGCCGTAGAACGAGAGCGCCACGATCATGAATCGAAGGATGGGGTCTTCGCGTAGCTTGTGCCAAGCGCCCGAAAGAGTCATCACACCGTTGATCATGCCGCCCCAACTGGGAGCCAGCAGGATCAAGGAAAACACAACGCCGAGCGACTGCGCCCAATCGGGTAGCGCGGTGTAATGCAAGTGGTGAGGGCCTGCCCACATATAAGTAAATATCAGCGCCCAAAAGTGCACGATAGACAAGCGGTATGAATACACCGGCCGTTCTGCCTGCTTGGGGATGAAGTAATAAACGATGCCCAAGAAGCCCGCTGTCAGGAAAAAGCCGACTGCGTTATGGCCGTACCACCACTGAATCATGGCATCCTGAACACCTGCGTAGGCTGAATAAGACTTCATCCAACCCGCAGGAACCACCGCAGCGTTGACGATGTGCAGCATGGCAACAGCGATGATGAAAGCGCCATAAAACCAGTTGGCGACGTATATATGCCGGACTTTTCGAATGCCCACAGTGCCGAAGAAAACGACCGCGTAGGCGACCCAAGTCAGCGCTATGAGTATGGAAATTGGCCACTCCAGCTCAGCGTATTCCTTGCCACGGGTGAAACCCATGGGGAGGGAAATGGCAGCAGCCACGATCACGGCCTGCCAACCCCAAAAGTGAAACGCCGCCAGCTTGTCTGAAATGATGCGCGTTTGGCAGGTGCGTTGCACCACGTAGTAACTGGTGGCAAACAGAGCGCAACCGCCAAATGCAAAAATTGCTGCGTTGGTGTGTAGTGGGCGTAACCTGCCAAATGACAACCACGGGATACCGAAGTTCAGCTCCGGCCAAGCCATTTGTGCTGCAATAAAAACCCCGACCAGCATGCTGACTACACCCCACACTACCGCCATAACGCTGAATTGACGAACCACCTTATCGTTATAAACCGTCGCTTTTGATGCGGCCCAAGTGCTTTGGGGGGCATTCATTGTAGGAATGGGATGTACGGCACTCATGGATAAAACCCTCTTTGGCTAAAGTTATGGTGGAGTATGTGAAGACGGCGCATTCGCCGTATTGATATGGATCAAGCTTGCTTCATCGGGGCCAGCCGGTGCAACAGGTTCAGCCGTCAAAATTCGCCCGCCTTCCGATTCAAGCTCTTCAAACTGACCCGACCAGACAGCCCATGCCAACACCCCCATCACGGCAAGTGCCAGCAGCACCGACAGTGGAACCAGTAAAAACAGGATGTCCATCAAGATTTCGGTTCAAACCGCGAAAGCCGCGCGGCGTTGGCCAGTACCAACAATGAGCTGAGCGCCATGCCGAGCCCGGCCAACCAGGCAGGCAAATAGCCCGCAACCGCCAAGGGTACGCAAACGAGGTTGTAGCAAGCCGCCCAGGCCAGGTTTTGCTTGATGATGCGCAGCGTGCGCTTGGCCTGCTGCAACATGGCGGGTAACATCAAAAGTTGTGCCCCAGGCAGTACCAGATCACTTTGCGCCTGTGCCAGCGGCACGGCTGCACCAACGGCAACAGACACGTGTGCGGCCGCCAGGGTGGGACCGTCATTCAAACCATCGCCCACCATCAAAACTTTGCAGCCTTTGGCCTGCAGTTCCTTCATCAGAACCAGCTTGGTCTCAGGTGTACAGTCGCCCTGTGCATATTGAATACCCAATTGCTCCGCAACCCGCATGGCAGCCCCGCGCGAGTCCCCAGACAGCATGTAGACGGCCAGCCCACGCGACTTCAACGCGGCAACTGTTTTAAAAGCCTCAGGCCTCAAGGTTTCATCCAACTCAAAAGTCGCTATCCACCCACGGTCGTCAGCCATGTGGACTCGTCCAATCGCATCGCCCGCAAGGTCGATGCCACAAAAGTTGCTTGAGCCCAAACGTAGCTTGCCCGCTATTTTGTTTGAGTCAGCATCATTTTTGTCAAGCACGCCTTCCAGACCTCTGCCTGCATACTCTTTGACGCCTACTATGTTTGGCACAGGAAGATCGTCATTTGCGGCAACCAGCGCGCGCGATACCGGGTGGAGTGATTGCCTTGCCAGGCCGGCAGCCCATTGCAGCGCAGCACCCTGAGTCACGCCACCCCGGGTGTGTGCGGCCTTCAAGGTCATGGCAGCTTCGGTCAGCGTCCCTGTTTTGTCAAAAATAACGGTGTCAATATCGGCCAAGGATTCAATGGCCTGCAAGCGCCGCACCAATACGCCCTGCCTTGCCAGCAGCCCGGCGGTGGTCAGCATGGCAGTCGGCGTAGCCAGCGACAGGGCGCACGGGCAAGTCACTACCAACACAGCAACCGCGGCCATCAGCGCCATGGCGGGATCGGTTCGCCACCAATAGGCGGCTGCACCCAAGGCCGCGAGCATCACAAAGATCAAAAACGGCTTGGCAACCCTGTCAGCCATCACGGCAAGACGCGGTTTGTCAAGAGCGGCCCGGGCCATCAATCCAACAATTTGTGAGTAGCGCGTACCAGCACCCAGTTTGTCTACGCGGACCAGAACGGGGTTGCCTAGGTTGAAGCTGCCAGCCATCACTGCATCACCCACATCACGTGCAACCGGTCGCGACTCACCGGTCAACAATGCTTCATCGGCAAATGTGCCACCTTCAATCATCGTGCCATCTGCCGGGAATGCTTCACCTGGCCTGACGCGAACCATATCGCCTAGTCGCAGGCGGCGCACCGCAACGCGCTCGAACCCGTCATCAGGCAATCGCCGCTCAATACTGGCGGGCAGGCGCTGCATCAGTGCCCCGAGCGCGCCCGCAGTTCGGGTACGAAGACGCTGTTCCAGCCAGCGCCCGGTCAACAAAAAAAACACAAACATCGTGAGCGAATCAAAATACACCTCACGTCCCCACCATCCCATTGGCTCAAAGGTAGCAGCTGTGCTAACAGCGAACGTGACCACAATGCCAATAGCGACGGGCAAATCCATGCTGACGCTGCGGTGCAGCATGTCGCGCCACGCATTGCTGAGAAACGGCTTGCATGAGAAAATTACCACCGGCAAGCTGAGCACCCAGGATGCCCAGCGCAAGAGCTTTGAAATATCGGGAGAGATGTCGCCGGGCTGCGTGAAGTAAGCAGGCGCCGCATACATCATGACCTGCATCATGCAAAAACCCGCTATGAGCCAGCGCCAAAGCGCAAGGCGAGACTGCTGCCTATCTTGGTCAAAAGAGAAGGCGTCTTCGGCTGGTAATAGCTCATAGCCCTGCGCGAGGCCAGCGCTCATCCAAATCGACGGACGGGTCAGCCCCGGCTGCCATGTGACACACGCACTGGCGCTAGTTGCACTGACCTGTGCGGACAGCACGCCCTTCACACCCAGTAACGCCGATTCAAGCGTCAAAGCGCATGCCGCACAATGCATCCCCTTAACCACCACGAAAGACTGACAGTCATCTTTCTCGCTAGGTCGGTTACCCATACTCTGGGTGAAATAAGCCCAAGCGTCAGGCTCGTCGTAAAAGGCCAAATGAGTCTCGCTTGCTGTTTCCCGTGACGTGGCTTGCCCAAAAGGGGGAAATGGTGTGGCTGGGGCAGCTTGCATCGTGCAAGGCTAACGCGCTCAATGAGAGCAAGTCTTGATTTGGATCAAGCTCTTGGGCAATGTTTTCTTCTACGCTTAACTTTTAACAACTGCAAGCTAACTACTGGAGATCCACCATGTACCAAAAAATCCTGATTGCCACGGATGGTTCAACCCTCTCAAAAAAGGCCGTCACCAGCGGGCTAGAGCTTGCTGCGCTGACAGGCGCCACCGTCATTGCCCTGAAAGTCGTGCCACGTTACCCTGTCAGCTACTTTGAAGGCGGGGTAGCTCTATCCGTTAACAACGTGGCGGGTGTTGAAAAGCAATGGGCAGATGCCGCTATGGCGGTCGTTAAAAAAGTTCAGGATGCGGCCGAAGCGGAGGGTATCAAGGCCAAAGCCGTCACCGTATCTTCAGACTTCACAGCAGAAGCTATCGTCAACGCGGCCAAAAAGTACAAATGCGATTTGATTGTGATGGCATCGCACGGCAGACGCGGCATGAAGCGCTTGCTCATGGGCAGCGAAACCATGCATGTGCTGACACATTCGCATGTTCCGGTTTTGGTGCTGCGATGAACGCCACTGCCACCGCCATCGCTGACCTCGAGGCCTTCGGCAAGTACTGCACTGTTAGTCTTTCCCAATGCTAACCAGACTATTGAGCGCGGCAAAGTATCAGGACGCAAGCGGCTTGATGCACAGACGGTGGTCTTGCAAATTGCACTGATACAGGCTCACAGTTTTCAGCCACGCTGACTGAAATAATTGCGTGAGCCTCAATAATGACGCATTATTTTCGGGGTGTAAGGGGAAGTCCGGCTTTTTGTATCGGCCCTACCCAGCACAATCGTGGATGACTGGCTCTGTCATGGTGGATACCAGCGTTGATAACCTTAAGGATTGAAAATGAAAGTCTTATTGGCTGCCGATGGCAGCAAGTACACCAAGAAAGCACTGGCTTTTCTTGTGACTCACGAGAGTCTGGTCAACAGCAACGACGAGCTGTTTGTGCTGAATGTTCAGCTACAAGTGCCGGGCCGTGTCAAAACCATGCTGGGTTCGGCAGAGGTGGCCGCTTACCACCGCGAAGAAGGCGACAAGGTGCTGGACCCCATCAGAAAATTTCTGGACAAACATGCGTTGAACTACAGGTGTGTATCTGTCGTTGGGCACCCCGTTGAGGAAATCCTCAAAACCGCCACAAAGGAAAAGTCGCATTTGATTGTGATGGGAACGCGTGGCCATGGGCTGATTGGGCGCGCGCTGATGGGAAGTATTGCGCAGCGCGTGGTGTCCGAGTCCGACATACCCGTACTGCTGGTGAAGTAGCCATTGGCCAATACGGACGATCCGGCAGCAAAAACAATCACGCCGCGATCATGGCTCAAGATTGGTGCGGTGGGGCTGGTCCTGGTTGTCGTGGCGCTGTACCTGCTTCGCAATGTGTTGCTCGGCATGCCTGTCAAGGTGTACGCTGCCACCAACGGCGAACTGGTGCAAAGCGTCGTAGCAAGTGGACGGGTGATTTCACCGCAACGGGTAACCATAGCGCTGCAAGGCTCGGGCCGGGTAGTGCGGGTTGCGGTTGCAGAAGGCCAGTCAGTAGAACCCGGGCAATTGCTGATTGAACTCGACAACAGCGACAGTCGCGCCAGCCTAGCTCAGGCAAGTGCCGGAGTAGCCCAAGCACAAGCCAGATTACAGCAGCTGGGCGAACTTAGCCAGCCACAAGCCCAGCAGGCGCTGGCTCAGGCCCAAGCAACTGCACGCCAGGCCCGTAAGACCCTTGACCGCAACCGTGATCTGGTGGCTCAAGGCTTTATCAGCCAGGCTGCGGTTGACGAAGCGCAGCGTGCTGTTGACGTGGCCGAAGCCCAAGTCGCCAGCGCGCAGGCTCAGGTTAAAACCAAAAATATGGGCGGTAGCGACAGCTTGCTGGCTCAGGCCGAGTTGGGCCAGGCGCTGGCCGGACAGCAGTTGGCACGCGCCAAGCTGGACCAAGGCTTGGTCTTCGCCCCCGGCGGTGGCGTGCTCATTTCCCGTAACGTCGAAGTCGGAGACATTGTGCAGCCGGGCAAGGCATTGATGGTTCTGGCAACCAGCGGAAAAGTGCAAATCCTGGTCCAGATTGACGAGAAAAACCTGTCGAAAATTGCACTTGGCCAGAAAGCCTACGCATCCAGCGACGCGTTTGCTACCCAAAGATTCGACGCGGTGGTGGGATACATCAACCCCGGCGTTGACGCTGCGCGGGGTTCGGTCGAAGTCAAGCTCAACGTGGCCAATCCGCCAGCCTACCTGCGACAGGACATGACTGTCTCAGTTGACATTGAAACAGCGCGGCGAACTGCTACGGTGGTCATTGCCACCAGTGTCTTGCAAGACGCGGCAACCGACAAGCCATGGGTATTGGTTGTGCGGGGTGCGCGCACCGTCAAGCAATTCGTCAAACTGGGCTTGCGTGGTGATACGCGAGTTGAGGTGCTGGACGGCATCACAGTTGGCGAATCGGTAGTGCCCGCATCAAAAGCAGGCGTGAAGGTCGGCCAGCGCGTACGCGCTACCGTCATGGCCATTCCCGACCCTGCGCTATGAGCATTCTGTTGCCGTTTGAATGGGTTCTGGCCACGCGATTTTTACGGGAAGGCCTGCTACAAACTATTTTTATCATTTCAGGTGTGGCGCTCGGCGTGTCGGTGATTGTGTTCATGTCAGCGTTGCTCACAGGCTTGCAAGGCAGTATCTTCAAGACGCTGCTGGATTACCAAGCCCAAATCGTCATATCGCCACCGGATGAGGCGCCGCGCGCCTTGCGTGCCGGTGAAGGCGTTGAATTTGCCACCCTAGTACAGCCTCGCGCACAGCGACCGCGGTCTCTGGACCAGTGGCAAAAGGTGCGCAGCATCACGGCGGCCATACCGGGCGTTTTGGTCGTTGCACCGGTCGTTGACGGCGCGGCTTTTATCGTCCGCGGCGATGCCAATACCGGTGTATCCATGCGGGGAATCGAACCTGAGAGCTACCTGCAACTGATTGCACTGAAGGAGAAAGTGATCTCTGGGACCGCCAATCTTGGAAGCACCGACATCGTCATTGGCAGCAAGCTTGCCAAAGATCTGGGTGTATCAACGGGCGACAAGCTGACCCTGCAGGCGGCTTCGGGCATATCCAGTGTGTTGTTTGTTTCGGGTATTTTTGATTTTGGGAACAAAGGGCAAAACACGGGCAGCGTCTACGTGGCACTACGCACGGCGCAAAGCTTGCTGGGTTTACCAGGCAGCGTGACCAGCTTGCAACTCAAAGTAGCTGCGCCGTTTGATGCAGAAGTACTAGCGCGACAAATCGAGGCACAACCGGGCGTCAAGGTTGAAAGCTGGATAGAAACCAATGCCGAGTTCTTTAAAGCGCTTTCGGGGCAAACCATGTCTTTCTTTGTGATTCGCCTGTTCGTCGGCTTAACGGCGGCGCTAGGAATTGCCAGCGTGCTGGTGGTGTCGGTGGTGCAAAAATCCAAAGAGATCGGTATTTTGCGGGCTACAGGCACCACACGTGGGCAGATACTTGGCGTTTTCCTTTTGCAAGGCGGCATATTGGGACTGCTGGGGTCGCTGTTTGGCTCGATCATGGGCTGGCTTTTTCTTGTAGCTTGGCGCGGCTTTGCCATCAATGACGAAGGCGTGCCGTTTTTCACGCTTGAGGCGGGGCCAAGCCTCTACCTTGCGGTGGCTGCAGGCGCCACGGTAGTTGGAACGCTGTCTGCCCTGTTCCCAGCTCAGCGCGCAGCGCGCCTTGACCCCGCAGTGGCCATCCGTGGCTAATGAACATGACCCTTCGCCGGTTGAAGTGACCCTGCGGCTGGAGAACATTCGCAAGTCCTACGGCACAGGAACAGCCCACGAGACTGAGGTACTGCACGGCATCGACTTGACGCTTGCGCGCGGCGAATTTGCAGCACTGATCGGACCATCGGGCTCTGGTAAAAGCACCTTGCTCAACATCATTGGCCTGCTAGACAAACCCAGCGCCGGCAAACTATTTTTAACCGGACAAGAAGCGGAAAATATGCCAGACAAGGCTCTGACCCGCCTCAGGGGCGACGCCATTGGCTTTGTATTTCAGTTTCACAACCTGTTGCCCGCCTTTACCGCGGTAGAGAACGTGATGCTGCCGCTGCTGGCTGCCCGCGGCCGGCCAGATGCGGCGATGCGCACACGCGCTGAAGAGTTGATTGACAAAGTAGGTTTGACGCCATGGGGGCACCACCTGGCAAACGACTTGTCAGGCGGCCAGCAGCAGCGTGTGGCGATTGCACGAGCGCTGGTGATGCAGCCCGCGCTGGTACTGGCAGATGAGCCGACGGGCAACCTGGACACGCAATCGGCAGACAACATTTTTGACCTGATGCGCAACGTCAGTCACACCAGCGGCACCACCTTTTTAATCGTTACGCACGACCCACGCCTTGCCAGGCGGTGTGACCGCATCATTGAACTGGTTGACGGGAGGATCGATTCGGACAAAGTCAATGCTGCAACTCATACCGGGTCTGAACCCGATGCGAACCACTCAGGCTCCTAATTCACCGAAAGACTCACATGGAATTTAAAGATTACTACCTTGTGATGGGGCTGGAAAAAGGTGCCACCCCTGAAGACATCAAACGCGCCCACCGCAAACTAGCGCGCAAATATCACCCCGATGTCAGTAAGGAAAAAGACGCTGAGGCTCGGTTCAAGGAACTGGCCGAGGCCTATGACGTGCTCAAAGATCCTGAAAAACGCGCGGCTTACGACCAGTTGGGCGCCAACTACAAGGCTGGACAGGAGTTTCAGCCGCCGCCCGGTTGGGCGGAGCGACCAGCACAGGCGGGTAACTATTCTCAGACCTTTCAGGACGGCGACGACCAAGATCACAGCACATTTTTCGATGCATTGTTCCGCGGTATGGGTCGTGGACAACGCACAGAGCAAAAGCGAAGCCATGAAGCCTTTGACATGCATGGGCAAGACCAGCACGCCAAGATTCAAATCAATCTTGAAGACTCATACAACGGCGCCATACGAACGCTACAGCTCAGGCGGCAAGCCCAAGACAGTGATGGTCGTCCCCAGTTAGCCGACCGCACTATCGAGTTTGTCATCCCCAAAGGCATCAAAACCGGACAGCATATTCGTCTTGCCGCGCAGGGCGGACTAGGCGTGGGCCGAGGAAGTCCAGGTGACTTGTACCTTGACGTTGAAATACTGCCGCACCCTCTTTACCGCACCGATGGCTGTGACGTCTTGATGGACTTACCCGTCGCCCCCTGGGAAGCGGCACTGGGCGCTGAAGTGGTGGCACCCACGCCTACAGGCCAAGTAGAAGTCAAGATTCCAGCGGGCTCGGTCACTGGCCGAAAGCTGCGCCTAAAAGGACGTGGACTGCCCGGAAAAACAGCGGGAGACTTCTTCTTTGTACTGAAACTAACACAACCAGCAGCAGACACCGATACAGAAAAGAAAGCCTTTGCAGATTTGCAAACCGCTTTTAACGCATTTAACCCACGCGCCCAGGTTGAAGCGCTTGAAAAAACTCTACCAACCCATTAAGGGGAAACGTATATGCAGCCTGATTTCGTACTCACCGCAACGCGTCATGACTTCAATATCGTCATGGAGGACATCACCGAGCTGACAGTTAGTGATCTTTGCCGCGCTTGCAGCACACATACCGCCATGATTGTTGAGTTGGTCAGTCAGGGCGTGATTGAGATCACATCCACTGCGCAGAGCTTGCCCCAAGAAGAATGGCGCTTTACCGGCGTGCATTTGCACCGCGCCAAAGTGGCCATGCGCTTGCACCGAGACCTTGGCGTGAACTTCGCAGGCGCGGCGCTGGCACTCCAGTTAATGGACGAACTGCAGGACGTCAGAATAAAGCTGAATAGCCTGACCTCCCACCATGAACCACATGACCATGCAGAGTGAGGCGCTGTACCAGTAATCGCTAAACTGACACCGAGCCTGATAGCGCGATCTACCAACATATTTCAGCCACTCAACGCCTGATTGCTCTGCTATTTAATAAGAAGCTGCTCGCGCCGGTATTTATTGGGCTGCAGGCATTTTTTATATTCTTCTAGGGGAAGTAATTCTAGGTATCTTTCTGGTTTCTCCAAAACGGCTTCATCTCAGCAAATTTTGCAATCTCTGTTTGGCAGCGGTTTATATTAGGTTCGTGGCGTCCGGCCAGCCAGCCAATACCAAACCAGGTACCGGGATCGTCGGCCACACGCGATCTCAACCGGTCAATCGCCATCAACTCGTCGTTATATAAACCCAGTGCGTCCTGGACAGGTTTGAGCGCAGCGGACATGTGATGAACCTTGCGGGCAGGATAAAGCGGCGCGGCAAATTCCATCAAATAGCGCAGGCGTTTAAAGCGCTTGCGCACACCGTGTTGCTGCGTCTGGTCAAGGTCAGAGAACTTCCTTCCGTCTCGCAGAGCGCGTGTGTACAGCTTGTTCAAACGCACAGAAATTGCCTTTTTCAGAACGCTAGGCTTGTCGAGTGGTCGCGGTAAGTCCCGGTGTACGAACGCCAGCAGGCCAAGCACAGCATCCTGTAATTCAGGATCACGTGCGGCCTTGCCCAAGTCAGGCAGGTGCATACCGGCAGGCTGGAAATCAATTACTGGGCCACCAACCGCAAGCCATTGGGGCTGCAGCACCAGCACCAGATGACTGTGATCGCGGTGGTCGCCCAGCGCCTTAAAAAACCTGATCAGTGCCGCTTCATTTAGCGGATCAACGACATCGGTTAAATCGCTCAGCTCAAGCAAAGCCGTACGTAGCCTGCGAATACCAACACGCAACTGGTGAATGTGTTCGGGATGCTTGCTTCCGCCTGCGATCTCGCTTAAGTTGGGAAGTATCTGGCTCAGGCAGACTTTCATCACAGCGCCGCTCAGATCTTGGCCACCATCGCGTCGAGAAATACTTGCTGAGGTGCTTGATTTATCAGTGTCGACCTTGAGTGCACCGCTCAGGCGCTGGCCTTTCATTGATTTCGAGATCACACTGAGCCACAGGCCATGAACTGCACACCATTGTCGGGCCAGCTTTACCGCGTCTAGCGGTATCCCCTCTTTCAACTCAAATTCAAGTTCACAGATAGCTTGCGATTGCGCGGCGCAAAAAACACGGCCCTGATCCAGCGCAATTTCCACAATTGAGCTGCCGTAGGTGACCGTGCGCGCTATCCGCTGTACGTCAGTGCTGTACAGCAGCTCAAGCCTAGGATAGCGACAACTTCCCTTGAGACCCAAGGCCTTGTCAATGAGCTTACCGACCGGCGTACCGCGATGCCGCGACAAATCGAGCGCAGGCAGCGCGCTTACAAGCCCGGTTGGCAGGGCTGCATTGTGTTCGAGCCGCTGTAGCACGTCAGCGGTTGAACCTTTGGCCGTTTGTACCCAGCGCCGTCCTTCCTTGCGCAGGCGAACCACAATGCCATGCGCGGCCAGCGCCCCTTCTGCGGTATCAAAGTAACTGGCCTGAAGCCGCTGCCGCGTCGCTTCGCCATCCGGCAGGGCGACTGCAACACTTTTGAGGTTCGCCGGCTCAATCTCGAACTTCAACTCAAATTCAGTCATGGGAATCAATTTAGTCATCGCTTCTAAATTGTGGCGCAGCTAACGTCTGACCAGACAGTTTCGTAGCGGTTATCAGCGTCATCTTTGATCTATATCAGCATTCAGCCACCCTGCCGCTGGTACCTTGAGCTCGTGAGCTGATTTGAAAATTGACTCCCCGCGCTTGCTACAAGCTAAAACCCTGACTCATCATGACCACCTCAAACTCGTTAGCGTTGACGCCTGCACCTGATCGGCCTTTACCGCCCGCCAAGCCGCCTGATGCCAAAGGAGACCTCGTCAAACGGCTGGGATTGCTCGTCGCTGCGACCCTTCTGGTTGCGATCACCCTCCTGCCCGCGGCAAACGGGCTTCCGCGTGCGGGACAGGTCATGCTCGCTATCCTTGCCTTTGCCGTCATCGTGTGGATGACCGAAGCACTTGACTACGCCGTAAGTGGCGTGGTGATTGGTGCGCTGATGGTTTTTTTACTGGCCTACACACCAGACGCAGCAAAACCTCTGGGCCCCGACATGGGTACTGGTGCGGCGCTTGGGCTGGCGCTATCAGGGTTTTCAAACAGCGCTGTGGCGCTGGTAGCTGCAGCGTGTTTTATCGCTGCGGCCATGACCGCTACTGGCCTTGACCGCCGCATTGCACTGATGGTATTGTCAAAAGTCGATGCCAAAACAAATCACATCGTGATGGGCGCGATGGGTGTCGGCTTTTTGTTGTCGTTTGTTGTGCCCAGCACCACAGCGCGGGTTGCCTGCTTGGTCCCCATCATGATGGGCTTTATCGTGGCCTTCAAGGTAGAAAAACGCAGCCGTTTTGCCGGGCTGCTGGTGATGACGGCGGCACAAACCGCCAGTGTGTGGAACGTCGGTATCAAAACGGCTGCTGCGCAAAATATGGTGGCAGTTGGCTTTATTGAAAAACAGTTTCAAACAACCATCAGCTGGGCAGAATGGTTTGTGGCCGGTGCGCCGTTTTCAGCGCTTTTGAGTGTGGCGGTGTACTTCATCATGACACGCATGATGCGCCCCGAAATGAAGGAAATAACGGGCGGTCAAGCCGCCATACGCGAACAGGTTGAGGCCATCGGAGCAATGACCCCAAAGGAATGGAAACTGCTCGCAATAGTACTGGTTCTTTTGGGCTTTTGGGCCACTGAGAAGGTGCTACATAACTTTGACACCTCATCCACCACCATCGCCGCAATTGCACTCATGCTGCTGCCTCGCGTCGGCGTGATGGACTGGAAGCAGTCGCAAAAGGGCTTCCCGTGGGGCACAGTCGTGCTGTTTGCAGTAGGCATCAGCATTGGGACGGCGCTGCTTAAAACCAACGCAGCAGGCTGGCTGGCCAATGTGATTGTGCTGAATCTGGGTTTGCAACAGGCCAGCGCCTTTGTGATTTTGATGCTGCTATCGATCTTCTTGATCATTGTTCATCTGGGTTTTGCCAGCGCCACAGCGCTGGCATCAACCATGATTCCGATTGTCATCAGCGTGCTGATGGCAGTCCAAACGCCTGGCATCAACGTTATAGGCATGACCATGCTATTGCAATTTGTTGTCAGCTTTGGCTTTATCTTGCCCGTCAATGCACCGCAAAACATGATTGCCTACGGCACGGGCACCTTTGATGCGCGGGACTTTGTGCGTACTGGTTTGATGATCACGTTGGCTGCGTTCATGCTGCTTGTGGTTTTCTCACTCACCTATTGGCCATGGATGGGCTACATGACGCGTTAACTGGTCGCAAAAAGAGCCTTGTGCTCTGCCCGAAGCAAGTTCTTTTGTACCTTGCCCATGGTGTTGCGGGGTAGCTCGCTCACGACAAAGCACTGTTTGGGAATTTTGAAGTTGGCGAGTCTGGATTTCAAACTCGCGATGATGGCATCCGCTTGCAGAATCGCGCCCACCTTGGCAATCACCACCGCTACACCCACCTCACCAAAGTCAGGGTGGGGAACGCCAACCAGTGCGCTCTCCAGAACGCCTGGTAACTCGTTGATATAGCCTTCAATTTCTGCCGGATAAACGTTATAGCCGCCGCTGATGATGAGGTCTTTGCTGCGGCCGACAATGGTGATGTAGCCGCGCTTGTCGATTTTCCCGACATCGCCAGTTTTGAAAAATCCGTCAGCCGTAAATTCTTCTTTTGTTTTCTCCGGCATACGCCAGTAGCCTTTAAAGACGTTCGGGCCCTTGACCTGGATGCCGCCAATCTCGTCCGTACCAAGTAATTTCTCGTCATCGTCCTGCACGCGCAGTGAGACACCCGGTAACGCAAACCCAACCGTTGCGCCCCGCCGCTCGCCGCTGTAGGGGTTGGATGTCAGCATGGCGGTCTCGCTCATGCCGTAACGCTCCAGAATCGTGTGGCCTGTTTTTTGTTGCCACTCGTTGAAGGTTTCAATCAACAGTGGGGCTGAACCCGCGACAAACAGCCGCATGTTACGAACAGCCTGTTTGTCGAGCCCGGGCTCATTGAGCAAGCGCACATACAAGGTCGGCACACCCATGAATACCGTGGCCTTCGGCATTTTGGCAACGACGAATTTCGGGTCAAACCTGGCGCACCAAATCATTTTGCTGCCGTTGATCAACGCACCATGTAGAGCGACAAACAGGCCATGAACATGGAAGATGGGCAACGCGTGGATCAGCACATCGTCTGGCTTCCAGCCCCAGTAGTCTTTCAACACCAATGCGTTGCTCAGCATATTGCCGTGCGTCAACATCGCGCCCTTGCTCCTGCCTGTCGTACCACTGGTGTACAAGATGGCTGCTAGGTCGCCAGCTCCTTTAACCGCCACAGTGTGTTGGTCACTGCAATGCGCGGCACGCTCCAGCAACGAGCCGCTACGGTCCTCGTCGAGGGTGAAGACGTTTTGCGTCCCGGCTTTGAAAGCTATCTTGCTGACCCAACCAAAGTTCTTGCTGCTGCACACGACCACCGCCGGCTCGGCGTTGCCGATAAAATATTCAATCTCCGCGCTTTGATAGGCCGTGTTAAGTGGCAAGAACACGTATCCCGCTCTCAAGGTGGCCAAGTACAGAAGCATGGCTTCGACCGACTTTTCAACCTGAACCGCAACCCGGCTACCCTCAGGCAGCTTGAGCGACATCAGCAGGTTGGCCAGCATGGCACTGGCGCGTTCAATGTCACGCCACGAATAGAAAAGACCGTTATCGGTCTCGATGGCAATCTCGTTCAGGTCAGCAGGGAAAGCGGCGCGCAGGGCAGCAAAAAGACTCTCGTTTTTCATGGCGTGAAGGTCATTCCAGCTTTGCCCCAGAGGTTTTGACAACGGCCGCCCAACGCTTGATTTCGCTGCTGACAAACGTGCCAAACTGTGCCGGTGTCAAGTTTCCAAAATCTGCGCCGTTGCTGGCCCAAATGGCTTTCAGCTCGTCAGACGCCGCAGATTTGCGCAGTTCTTCAACGATTCGCGCCTGTACATCAGCAGGTGTTCCCTTGGGTGCCCAAATGCCGTACCAGGTGGTGACGGTGTAGTCAGGCAAACCTAATTCAGCGGCGCACGGGACATCCGGAAAAGCCGCATTGCGCTTGGGGCCAGAAACCATCAGCGCCTTCACGCGACCACCCTTAATGTGTGCACTGGATGAGCCCAGGCCGTCAAACATCATGTCAACCTGCCCGCCCACCAAATCGCGCAAGGACGGGCCAGCACCGGTGTAGGGGATGTGGGTAATGAAGGTATTGGTTTGCTGCTTGAAAAGCTCGCCCGCCAGGTGGTGCGACGTGCCAGCGCCTGCTGAGCCATAATTGTATTTACCTGGTGCCTTGCGTACTGCCTCAAGAAAGCCTTTGAAGTCTGCAAAAGGCATGTTCTTTGGGTTGACCACCAGCACCTGCGGCACGTTGGCCATCAGGGCCAGGGGTATAAAGTCCTTTTCAATGTCGTAGTCAAGCTTGGGGTACATCGAAGGCGCAATCGAATGGTGTACCGCACCCATGAACAGCGTGTAGCCATCGGGCGCGGCTTTGGCAGCAATGCCCGCACCGAGGGTACCACCAGCACCGCCGCGGTTATCGATCACCATCGCCTTGCCGGATATTTTGGCGAACTGCGCCGAAAGAGGCCGCGCAAACGCATCGGTACCGCCACCCGCCGGAAAAGGCACCACCACATTGACCGGCTTGGATGGCCAGCTACCTTGCGCGTGGCTACCTAAAGAAAATACCGCCAAGCCAGCCGCTGTAGCCTGCAATAAATCACGCCGCGATGCCGAATGCTCAAAGTTAAAAGTCATGTTTGTCTCCAATAGTTGTGGTTTAAATATACAAATCTTCTATCGCTTTTGCTACGGGGATTTTCCCCTGTGCCAGCATGGCCCGATGCTTGTCTAGCCGCTTCAAGTCATACAGGTAATTGACCATGAGGCCGTACGATTGCTTAAGGCCTTTGCTTGACGGGTCTCCTGCCCAATTCAGTCGTTCAACCCGCGCGCCGTTGCCCAGATGAAATTTGGCGACTGCATCAGTCGGTTTGCCGTCAAGGTTCTCACGGCCCAAATAGTGGGCAGCTTGTTGCAAGACAGCTATTTTCAGTTCTGATTTGTCCGGCAGCGCCAAAACATCCACATCTTGCAGGGCATTGGTCAGGTCTGGCGAACTGCGGCCCAACCAGGATCGGAATCCCGGGATCGGCGACAGTGTCGCAAAGGTTCTGAGTTTGGGAAACTCGTCCTTAAGGGTCTCTACAACGCGCTTGATCAGCGAATCACCAAAACTTACCCCCCGCAAACCAGCCTGGGTATTACTGATGGAGTAAAAAATGGCGGTTGTCGCCAGATTCAGATCTTCTGCATCGGCCGATTCATCCAGCAGCGGCGTGATGCAGCCAGCGATCTCGTGCGTCAGAGCTACTTCTACAAAAATCAGCGGTTCATCTGGCAGACGCGGGTGAAAAAATCCATAGCAGCGCCGGTCGGAATCGAGACGGTTTTTGACATCAGACCAGCTCTTGATGTCGTGCACAGCCTCGTATTTGATGAGCTTTTCAATCAGCGAGGCGGGTGAATCCCAGCTGATGCGACGCAAGTCCAGAAAACCAACATCAAACCAGGTGGAGAACATGTATTCCATCTCCACGTCCAGCGCAGCCAAGCGCTTGTCACTTTTCAGATTTGCCAGCATATCGGCACGCAAATCAACCAAAAAGCGAATACCGTCAGAAAAGGCACTAAAGCGCTGAAGCAGCCTTCTGCGCGGTGAGACCGTGGCGCGGCGATAGCGCACTTCGGCCACGGCTTCATCGGCAGTCCCCACGAGCGCTGCAAACTGGGCTTGTGCAGCCTTGTTTTTTTGCGCATCGGCGACAAATTCTTCGCTCATCAGCAGCCACATGTCGCGTCGCTCATTGGGTGCGGCATTCGCGTACCACCCCGCTACGCCCTTGGCGCGCAAGCCGCCCTCTACCTCGCTGACCTGCGGGTCGATGATGGCGCGTAGCTCTTGCAATGTACGACGCAACACGCGCGGCGACAAGGCTTCTTCTTTTTGTCGTAACGTCGCTTTGAGCCGGTCACGCGTACTGCGGCCTACCACCGACCCTTCGTCAGGTACTATATTTTTAATAGCTGCTTGCGCCCGTATTTGTTGGTCTAGAACCATATTTAATGCTCTTTTTGGGTCGTTTTTGGCACTTTTTTGACCTGAAAGACGCGAAACGCCGAGGTTGAGCCAATCGGGCGGACTCATGCTACGAGCCTGGACTGCTGGCTGCGCACCTGCCGCAACGCGTCTCGCTGGCGCGTCAGGTGGGTACGCATGGCCGCTTCGGCGCCTTCACTGTCTCGGCTTTTGAGCGCGGCAAACACCGTCATGTGCTCGGAGAGACTTTGTTTCAATCGCCCAGGCGCGCCTAGCGACTGCAACCGGGACAACTTCAAGATTTTGCGCAGATCGGCAATGCTTTGGCTCAGCCAGCGGTTATTGGCCAGCAGAATAATGGCCTCATGAATCGCAAAGTTGCATGCGTAGTAGTCTGTGATGCGCCCCGCCTTGGCGTGGCCTTGCAGTTTGTCGTGCAAGGTGCCAAGTTCGATCAAATCAGAATCACTGGCGTTACGCGCCGCCTCGTAGGCGCAGCGTCCTTCTAGCAGCGCAATGACCGGGAAAATGTCGTCTAGGTCTTGTTCAGTGACAACACTGACAAAGCAGCCCCTTCGGGGCTCGTGGCGCAACAGGCCTTCTGCTGTCAAAACTTTCAGCGCCTCGCGCAAGGGTGTGCGTGAAATCCCCAGCCGCTGACACAGGTCCGCCTCATCAAGAAAACTGCCCGGCGCCAACGCCCCCGCAAAAATCTCTTCGCGCAAACTGCTGGCAACTTCTTGGTGCAGTGAGTTCTGATGCAGGCGCATAGTCGGATAAAACGTTATAAGTTAACAAACAACGGACAAACCCTACAGCTCCGGCTAGGTAAGTAGACCTCTGTAATTTTCTATAATTATGAGTAATTATAGAAATTGGGTAATAAGGAAATACCCGGATCGGGCAAGTTCAAGTCCCGGTCAAGGCCAGTTTCGCTGCCTCGGCTTCCTGCAAGGCCCGCCACATGACCTTGCCAGATCCACTTTTGGGCAATACATCAACAAATTGCACCACGCGCGGGTATTTGTAGGCAGCCATGTTGTCTTTGCACCAAGCAATGATGTCGTCCTCGCTGACCTGACCTCTAAACGCGGCACGAAGCACCACCACCGCCTTCACCGACTCACCCCGGTAAGCATCAACCGTTGAAATGATGCAGGCTTCCTGAATCGCCGGGTGTTTGAACATCAGCGCTTCCACCTCGGCCGGCCAGACCTTGAAACCCGACGCATTGATCATGCGTTTGAGGCGATCGGTAATGAAAAAATAGCCTTCTTCATCAACATGACCCAAGTCGCCTGAGCGAAAAAACCGCTTGCCGTCCAGTTCGATAAAGGCGTCCACTGTTGCATCTTGCCGTTTCCAGTAGCCGCTGAAAATCTGCGGGCCGTTCATGATGATTTCGCCCTGTTCACCCCTCGCAACTTCTGCCAAGGTGGCGGGGTCAATCACCCGTGCATCAACACCGATAAACGGAACACCCAAGCACTGTTGCTTGGTCCTGTCGTGCGGGTTGCTGTGGGACGGTGCGGCGGTTTCTGTCAGCCCGTAGCCTTCGGCGTAATGCAGACCGTAACTATCCAACAAGCGTTGCGCTACGGCCTGCGGCATGGCGGCACCACCGCCGCCGATGTATACAAGGCTACTGACGTCGAACTTGTCAAAATTGGGGCTGGCCAGCAGGTCAATCACCATGGTCGGGATGTTTGTCCAGTGCGTGACACGCCATTTGCTGATGAGATGCCCAGCCAGTTCACGGTCCCAGCGCGGCATGATGACCAGTGTGGTGCCGCCATACATCGATGCATGCATCACCGACACCATGCCCGTGATGTGAAACATGGGTACAACCGACAAGATCACGTTTTCAAAGTGGGTACTGCCCCACAGCGCTGTCGACACCGCGTTGTGCATGATGCTGGCATGGGTGTGCATGCACCCTTTGGGTAAGCCGGTGGTACCGCTGGTGTAAGGAAGGACAGCCAAGTCTTGGGGCGTGGCGGTGTATGGCGGTAAATCAGCCGCCCTGCCACCAAGCGCATCAGCCCAGGTTATCAATTGGCAGCCCTCCATAACGGGCAGCGGATGGTGTGTCCCCAGCCATGACGCCCAGGCTTCTGGCATGGCAGCATCAGGCGCTGACAGGTCGAATGCATCGCTGTAGTGAGTCACGATGATGTGGCTCAATCGCTCTGTGGGCAAAAGCTGCTCATTAGCTTTAACAAGCTCGCCAGCCAGATCAGCAGAGGTGATCGCGACTTTGGCATCCGGGTCAAGGATGTAATGCTTGAGCTCCTCTGCCCGATTCATCGGATTGACGGGCACCACCACGGCGTTGGCCCGCAAGATGGCAAAGTGAGCGATGACCCACTGTGGGCAATTTTGCATGTTGAGCACCACGCGGTCGCCCTTTTTGACGCCGATCCGGGCCAGCGTGGCCGCAAGCGCTTCACCCTGGTTCATGACCTCACGGTAAGTCAGTGTGCGGTCAAAAAAGACCAGCGCAGGTTTGTTTGGGAAACGCAGCGCATTGTTGGCCAGGTTATGCCACAGCGACGTAGCAGGTGCCGTGATACTGCGCGGAATGCGCTTGGGCCAAATAGCGTAGTGGCGTTGATGTGAGGGGAATGAAGAATGCACAGGCGCTCCGAAAGTTGTTAATAGCCTATCCGCAGTTGATTGATATTGCATCCGGGAAGCTCCTGATAAAACACTGTCTCCCCTGAGACGCAGTCACCCTAACGCTGGCTATCATTCAAATATTCCAACCCACTCTACTAAACACCATGCAACGTTTTTTGATCTCTGGCGTGTTAGCGACCTTGTTCATGGCTGGCAGCGCTTTGGCGAACTATCCGAACAAGCCTATCCGCGTGGTGATAGGCTTTCCTGCGGGCGGGCCGTTAGACCAACATGCTAGGCTGCTGACTGACCGACTGCAAGCCGTGCTCGGCCAGCCTATCGTCATCGACTACAAGTCAGGCGCTGGAGGCACTGTAGGTGCACAAGATGTCATGAAAGCACCCGCTGACGGTTACACGCTGATGCTGGCCAATACCGGCGTGATGGTGATCAACCCCGCCCTTTACACCAAGCTGCCTTACAACACACTGAAAGATTTCACACCCATTGCCCGCACCGCCATGCAGCCGCTGGCCCTGTTGGTCAACCCCAAGGTACCTGCAAATACGCTCAAAGAATTTATCGACTACGCCAAGTCAAGGCCTGGCCAAGTCAACTACGGCTCCGCCGGCAACGGCGGCATCAGCCACCTGGTACCCGAAATGTTTAAAAACGCCACCGGCTTGTTTATGGTCCACATCCCCTACCGTGGCAGCGCGCCCGCTTTTACAGACCTGATGGCTGGGCAGGTGCAGTTCATGGGCGAGTCGATTCCGCAGGCCGCGAATTACCATAAGCAGGGCAAGGTACGCGCCCTGGCCGTGACCAGCAAAGAGCGTAACCCGGCACTGCCCGACATCCCAACCGTGATCGAGTCAGGCATCAAGGGTTTTGAAGTCGTTGGTTTCTACGGGTTTCTGGCGCCCGCCGGCCTGCCCAAGGACATTACTGCCAAGCTCAGCGATGCCTTCAAGCAAGTCATGAACAACCCCGAAATTAAGACCCGCATGGTCACGCAGGGTGCCGACCCGGCGTTTTTGGGCAGCGACGAATTTACCCAATTTTTAGTCAGCGAGACACCGCGTTGGGCGCAAGCGGTCAAGGCGTCTGGAGCCAAGCTGGATTGATTTTGTCCTGCTCTTTTTTTACCCGTAACGGCTTCGCCACATCCATTGCTGAACATGGTTTTTGTTTTGACTTTTTACAAAAGCCCCCGCACCACGGCTTAAGGAGTGGGTTGCTGACGCGTTTTGCGTAGGTCAAGGAGGAGCCCCAATGGGGCGGGGGACACGAAGCTAAGCGCGTCGGCAGCCCGCACCAGTAACCAAAACCAAACACCATCCCCCTTCCCTGTTTGACCCAGCTTGGTGCAAAGCAAGACCAAAGCCCGCGAGGAAATACCAAGATTGGTGCATCAATCTTGTATATCAGTGGCACGTTAAATGCTTCAGACCTCGCATATGGCCATCGCAGCATCCGACATTAGCAACCGCATCATTGAAGCCGTGATGGCGCAAAAGCTCGCGCCCGGTGCACGGCTGGGCGAGCAGCAACTGGCCATGCTGTTTGACTGCAGCCGTACCATCGTGCGCGAGGCACTGACCCGACTGGCAGCGCGCGGCATTGTTACTGTCAGCAGCCGCAGGGGGTGGTATGTCATCGAACCCTCTCAAGATGAAGCACGCGAGGCCTTTGAGGCCAGGCGAGTGATTGAAATGGGGTTGATACGCTGTACTAGGGACGTTAGCAAGGCCGCCGTTAAGCAACTCAAAAGTCATTTGGCCAGAGAAAAAGCTGCCATCAAGGGCAGCGACGTGGGTTTGCGCAGTTTTTTGCTGGGCGACTTTCATGTGTGTCTGGCTGAGTGCTTGGGCAACAGCCTGCTGGCGGATACATTGCGTGACTTCACCGCCCGCACCACATTGATTGCCATGCTTTACCAGTCGTCACACGACGCCGCGCAGTCGTGCAATGAGCATGTTGAGATTGTGCAAGCGCTTGAAAAAGGCGATTTGGTTTTGGCCGAAACACTCATGCAGGCCCATATTGGCAGCGTGCAGTCAACCCTCAAATTGCAGCCTGCCAGCGGCGATCCGTTGGCGGAGCTGCGCAGTGCCCTGAGTCCCATGTCAACGCCCTTACCTGTGCAGGCTAAACCCAAGTTGGCACAAGGCTTGCATACAAGCCTCTCGAAAAGCACCGATAAAGCTGCCACAAAAAGAGGCCGGGGTGCGGCCAAGCAAAGCAAAGTTCAACCTGAAGACAACTCAACTTACCTAGGAGCCCTGCTATGAAATTATCGAAACGCCTCTTTTCAGCCACTGTGATGGCAACTGGCCTGCTAATAGCCTTTGGTGCGCAAGCACAAAACGCGCTTGACGACGTGATGAAAGCCAAAAAGATCACCATCGCCATCCCAACCGACTTTCCGCCTTACGGCTTTGTCGGCACAGATTTAAAACCGCAGGGCTTGGACGTCGAAATGGCCAACTACATTGCCGCCAAACTAGGCGTGGCCATTGAGCTCGCACCTGTCACCAGCGCTAACCGCATCCCTTACCTGCAAACGCGCAAGGCGGACCTGGTTATTTCTACCTTGGGCAAAAATCCCGAGCGCATGGCAGTGATCGATTTCACCGCCGCCTACTCGCCATTCTTCCAGGCTGTGTTTGCGCCCAAAAGCATGAATATCAAAAGCTTTGCGGACTTGGCGGGCAAAAGCATTGGTGTCACTCGTGGCGCTATTGAAGACCAGGAACTGACCAAGCTGGTGCCTGCAGGTACAGACGTCAAGCGTTTTGAAGACAACAACGCCACCGTTTCATCGTTTGTTGCTGGCCAAGTGCAACTGATCGCCACAGGTGCATCGGTAGCAGGCAATATGATGGCGAAAAACCCGCAGCTTAATACAGAGTACAAGCTGCTGCTAAAAGACTCGCCTAACTTCATCGGCGTTGGAAAGGGTGAAGACAAGTTGCGCACAAAGGTTAACGAGATCATTGCTGCTGCCAAGGTGTCCGGTGACCTCGACAAGATGGCCGTGAAGTGGCTGGGGCGTCCAACCGGCGACCTGCCAAACTAAATTGCACACCCCTATAAGGTCTCGCTTCGCGTAGCTCCCTTTCCCCTTGCAGGGGACGTCGCTAGTGGCCCGGCAAAGCCGGTTCCACGGCGGCATTGAAAAAAACCTAGCACCGACTTTTAAATGCGCATTGAACTTGATTTCCTCGCCGTGCTTGCCCAGTGGCCTCTGCTTGCCAAAGGGGTGGCCTGGACGGTTGGGCTGACCGTTATTGCCAGCATCATCGGTGTGGTGGCTGGAATTGGATTGGCCTGGACGCGATCGCATGGCCCGTCATGGGCCAAGTGGGTTGCCGGAACCTATGTTGAGCTGATCCGCAATACGCCATTTATCGTGCAATTGTTCTTTGTGTACTTCGGCCTGCCCGCCGCAGGCGTCAAGCTATCGCCAGAGGTGGCGTCCATCATCGCGATGGTGATCAACCTGAGCGCCTATGCGACCGAGATCATCCGGGCCGGGATTGACGCCACGCCCAAGGGCCAGATTGAAGCAGCTGTCAGTCTGGCGTTGAACCGCATGCAAACCTTTGTACGGGTGGTGCTGCCGCCAGCACTGCGCAAGGTGTGGCCTTCCCTAGTCAGCCAGATCATCATCGTGATGCTCGGCTCGGCAGTGTGCGGGCAAATATCTACCGAAGAACTCAGCTACGCCGCCAACTTGATTCAAAGCCGTAACTTCCGCGCTTTTGAGGCCTACATCATTGCTACGCTGATTTATCTGGCGTTGGCGATAGCGGTGAGACAGCTGCTCAATTGGGCAGGCCCACGTTTTCTCTTCGGTAAATAACGGAACTAGACCATGGTTGAATTCACCCTCTGGGATATCTTGCGCAACCTGCTTGAAGCCGCACGCTGGACCGTTGCTTTGTCGTTGATTGCTTTCGTCGGCGGGGGCATTGTGGGTCTGCTGCTGCTGGTCGCGCGCCTGAGCAAAGCGCCCGGCACCAACGCTTTCGTTGGCGGTTACGTTCAGCTTTTTCAAGGCACACCCCTGCTGATGCAGCTGTTTTTGGCCTATTTCGGCATTGCCTTGTTTGGCATCAAAACATCGGCCTGGGTGGCTGCGTCGTTTGCGCTGACGTTGTACACCAGTGCTTTCTTAACCGAGATATGGCGCGGCTGCGTCGCAGCCATCCCCAAAGGCCAATGGGAAGCTAGCCAGTCACTGGCGATGAGTTTCAGGGAGCAGCTGCAGTACATCGTGTTGCCGCAGGCCTTGAAAATTGCGATTCCGCCAACGGTGGGTTTCTTGGTTCAGGTTGTTAAGGGCACAGCGCTGGCATCCGTCATCGGTTTTATTGAACTGACCAAGGCTGGCACCATGATCACGAACGCAACATTCAAGCCCTTTGTGGTTTATAGCTGCGTTGCACTTCTGTACTTTGCCCTGTGCTTCCCGATCAGTCTTTACGCAAAAACCCTGGAGAGAAAACTAAATGCAGACCATCGTTGATATTTCAGGCCTGCGTAAGTCTTATGGCAGCAACGAGGTGCTTAAAGGCATAGACCTGCAAGTCAAGCAGGGCGAAGTGATTGCCATCATCGGCAAAAGCGGCTCTGGCAAAAGTACGCTGCTGCGTTGCATCAATGGGCTGGAAGTGTTTCAGCACGGCGCACTCACGGTTGACAGCAAACCCCTGCTGCACGACAACCCCCAAGCCATGCGAGAGTTGCGCCAGCGTGTCGGCATGATTTTTCAAAGCTTCAATTTGTTCCCACATTTAAGCGTGGGTAAAAACATCATGCTTGCGCCGTCGCTGGTCAAGAAAACCGACAACGTGGCGGTCACTGCGCTTGCCAAAAAATTGCTGGAGCGCGTGGGCCTGGCTGAAAAGTTTGACGCCATGCCAGACCAGTTGTCAGGCGGCCAACAGCAACGGGTAGCCATTGCCCGGGCGCTTGCTATGGAACCCGCCGTATTGCTGTGTGACGAAATCACCAGCGCGCTTGACCCGGAGCTGGTTGGCGAGGTTCTGCGGGTGGTCGAAAGCTTGGCCGTCGAAGGCATGACGCTCCTGATGGTGACGCACGAAATGAGTTTTGCACGCAAGGTATCCAACCGCGTGATATTCATGCACCAAGGCCGGGTGCATGAGATGGGCCCACCTACCGAGCTGTTTGGAAACCCGCAAACGCCAGAGCTCAAACAGTTTTTATCATCGCTGCATGACTGATACAAATTGTTGAGCTTGCGAGGGCGCAATGCACGACATCGCCCCGGTACACTAGAGGATTACCCTGAAAAGAGCTTTTCTAGTGAATTTCGTGAAATTTTTTGCCTACGTCAAAGCGCCCCACGCAGCACGCGCCCTGTTTGCCGCCAGCCTGGCTTTGCTGGTAACCACCGCAAGCCACGCCCAAAGTGTTGCAACGGCCATGACTTCACCGATTTTTGTGCTCAATTCGCTGGATGCCAGCGTTAGCGTCATCAATCCGGTCACCTGGACCGAGACCAAACGCATCGCGACTGGCAAAGAGCCGCACCATCTGTACCTGACGCCCGACGAAAAGTCGGTCATTGTGGCCAATGCGCTGTCGGACTCGCTGACATTTATTGACCCCAAAACAGCTGAGGTGCAACGCACTATTCGCGGCATCATTGACCCGTACCATTTGCGTTTTTCACCTGATATGAAGTGGTTTGTGACGGCTGCCAACCGGCTTAACCATATCGACATTTACCGCTGGGATGGTACGGACATCACCCTTGTCAAGCGCATCCCCACCAGCAAAACACCCAGCCATTTGTGGATCGACAGCAAAAGCACCACGGTTTATTCAACCATGCAGGACAGCAATGAGCTGATTGCCATTGACCTAGCCAGCCAAGCCATCAAATGGCGTACGCCCACGGGCGCAGTGCCAGCTGATCTGTACGGCACGTTTGACGACAAGTTGGTGCTGGTGGCGCTGACCGGCGGTGACGGCGTGGAGGTGTACGACGTGAGCGGCAAGGAACCCAAGCGCACTAAAACCATCAAAACCGCGCTCGGAGCGCACGCCTTTCGCGCCTTTGGCGACAAGCGCCACGTGCTGGTGAGTAACCGGGTCGCCAACAACATCAGCAAGATTGATTTGCAAACAATGGAAGTAACCGACACCTACCCAGCTCCCGGCGGACCCGACTGTATGGATGTCAGCCGTGACGGCAAACAGATTTTGGTAACCTCGCGCTGGGCCAAAAAACTCACGGTGATTGACGTAGCAACCCGCAAGGTTGTCAAACAGGTCAACGTGGGCAAAAGCCCGCACGGCGTGTGGACGCTGGACCACGCACCAAGATAGCGGCACACCTGATGCGGCCGCACGTTCGTCAACTGTTCGCTACTTTTTTAATAGCTGCTTGCGCTCATTTTGCTTGGGCTAAGGGCCAAAATGACCCTCTAAAAGAGGCAAAAACCGACTCGCTGGCAACCTGCAAGCCGGTTTACCTGACGCTGGACACCGGCCATATGGACGTCGCGCCGCTGATGGCGGATGTACTAAAAAAGCACCAAGTGAAAGTCACTTTTTTTGGCGCAAATGAACGCACCAAGACCGGTGACGGCTCGCTAGGCAACAGCTGGGCACCGTGGTGGAAAGCGCGCGCCGAGGAAGGCCATGAGTTCGCATCCCACACCTTTGACCACACCTACTGGCGCGGTGACATTGCCGATGCATCGGGCGGCGCGAAGTTCAAAGTGCGGGCGTCAGCCGGCCCCGCCGAAGGCAAAGACTTCACTTGGTCAGCAGCCCAATACTGCGAGGAAGTCAGCAAAGCCAGTCAACGCCTGCAAGCCATCACAGGCGTTCAGCCGCTGCCTTTATTCAGAGCGCCTGGCGGCAAGACCTCGCCAGCCTTGCTGGCAGCTGCCAAATCCTGCGGCTATGCCCACGTAGGCTGGGCAAGCGCAGGATTTTTGGGCGACGAGTTGCCGAGCGACAAATACCCCAACGACGCGCTGCTCAAAAAGGCGCTGCGTGATGTTCGCAGCGGTGACATTTTGGTGGCTCACCTGGGCATC
>JBBRDA010000018.1:0-33098 GCA_038204335.1 Burkholderiales bacterium | reverse complement strand
GACTACGATGCCCGCGCGCGGAACCTGGAAGTGGAGGCTAACCCACTGGAAGCGATACGACGTATTGCCTTGATTGAGGCCGCTTTCGGTAGCCGTGCTGGCCTGAACGAGGCCGATATGCATCAGTGTGTTTTTGTATATACCCGTGGCGGCCTGAAC
Organism: Burkholderiales bacterium; assembly: GCA_038204335.1. Lineage (GTDB taxonomy): Bacteria > Pseudomonadota > Gammaproteobacteria > Burkholderiales > Burkholderiaceae_C > Polaromonas. Next base: position 32,939 of record JBBRDA010000018.1, on the reverse strand, counting down.
GGTGAGCATAACTTTTGCACGCCGTCTACGCTGGCGCGCGAGATCATGTTTTTAAACAGCCATGCCACGCATCACTTTGCCATCATGCAAGGCTATGCCAGGGAACGTGGACAGACGTTGGGGGCTGGCGTTGGCAAGGCACCAGCAACCGTGGCGCATGAACAGCGTCTGAGTCAAAGTGAGGTGGCGGCATGAACTCCGACATCAGCCTAGATGCCAGTGGTTTGCAGCCTGCTGCATTGCCATGGCAGGAGCAGCCTGTCGCACACACACAAGCGTTGACATTACGCGACCGTCTCAGCATTTTCTGGGAGCGTTCCTCGCGCTGGGAATTTTGGCCGTCATGGCTGTATTACGCACCGATCGTGTTGTGGATTTTGTGGCTAGGGCTGAAGCATCTCAGCCCGATGGCTTTCACGGCAGCCAACCCCGGACTGGAATCAGGCGGTATGGTGGGAGAGAAAAAGCACATGGCGCTGCAGCCACTGCAAGACAACGCGCCTGACCTTGTCGCCCATTTCAGCCTGATCACCACGCTAGTGGCAGCACAGCGGTTTGTCGAGGCAGCAAAATTTATCGCAAAACAGGGCTTGCCCGTCGTTTTAAAGCCTGATGTCGGCCAACGCGGACGCGGCGTTTTTGTGGCTCGCACAACAGATCAAGCCGACGACTATTTGTCGCGTTTTTCAGGCGCCGTGATTGTGCAGAAACACATCGAAGGTGAAGAGTTCGGGGTTTTCGTGGCGCGTATGCCTGGTCAATCGCTGCCTGAGATTTTGTCCGTCGTTCATAAAACCTTCCCCAGCGTGACGGGAGATGGCGTTCAAAACCTGAAGCAGTTGATACTGAGCGACGCGCGTGCCAAACTGATATCAGCCTTGCTGTTCAAGCGTTGGGCGGCCGAATTAAGCCGCGTTCCGGCAATAGGCGAGGTGATCAAGCTCGTTGAAATTGGCGCTCACTGCCGGGGCAGTTTGTTTTTGGATGCGCGTCAGCATGCCACCCCTGAACTGGTAGCGACATTGGGGCGTTTGCTGGACGCTGTGCCCGGCTACGCTTTTGGTCGCATGGATGTCCGGGTGCCCAGTATTGAGAACTTCCGCCAGGGCGCAGGCATCAAGGTGCTTGAACTCAATGGCGTGTCGGCTGAAAGCGCCCACATCTACCACCCCGGTACCCCGTTGCTGGACGGTTACCGGGCCATGTTCCGTCAATGGTCTACCGCTTTTGACATCGGTGCTGCTTACGCTAAATCTGGTGTGGCAACGACCTCGGCTTTTCAATTGCTGCGGCAGTTCCGCCAAGACCTGCAGCGTAACGAAACCTGGTTTTAACGCGCCTCGCCTTTGTCCACACATCACTTTTATAAACCTAATTATTCGCAAGAGGTCATCATGTTCAAGTTTCACAAATTTTCAGGCATCTCGGTTTTACGCCATCTGTTGATGGTCGCCCTGGTGGCCTTCAGCTTCAGCGCGCTGGCTGCCAAGCCAGTTAACACGCTGAAAAATTCATTTTTTGCAAGTGAGACAGATACTGCCATCAATGGCTACGACAGCGTGGCTTATTTCACCCAAAAAGCCCCAGTCAAAGGTTTGGACGCAAACACCTTTGAATACAAGGGCGCCAAATGGAAGTTCGCCAACCAGGCCAATTTGGAGTTGTTCAAAAGCAATCCCGACAAGTATGCGCCGCAGTACGGCGGCTACTGTGCATACGGTGTGGCAAATGACAATCTCGTCAAAGTTGATCCTAGCCAATTTACGATCTATGAAGGCAAGCTGTACCTGAACTATGACGCGTCTGTGCAAAAGGAATGGTTGAAAGACATACCGGGCTACAACCGAAAAGCAGATGCCAAGTTTCAGTCCTTGCTGGCCAAATAACGCTTTAACTTGGAGGAGCGCACCATGAACTTCCTGAAAAAGCACGGCCACTGGATACTGACGCTGTTTGTAGCCTTTGTCTTTATCCAGTCCCTGTTCTTCAAATTCACAGGCTCGCCAGAGACGGTCTACATCTTTGAAGGCAAGCTTGACCCATGGGCGGCCAGCCTCGGCTTTAAGGGTGTCTTTGCGCCCGGCGGCATATTTTCAGCCAAGGTGGTGGGCACGATGGAGTTGCTTGCCTCGTTGTTGCTATCGGCTGGGGCTTTTATTTCCCGGCAGCGGCTGGTTCAGGTGGCGGGTGCAGCGCTTGGCTTGGGCGTCATCAGCGGCGCCATATTTTTTCACCTCTTCACGCCACTGGGTATTGCCGTGATCAACACGGATGGCAGCAGTGATGGTGGCGAGCTTTTTGCCCTGGCATGTGGCGTCTGGGTGTCTTGTGCTTGGTTGCTCTGGATCAGGCGCGATGTCTGGTTGGCGTTGATTCAAAAGCTGATGGGACGATGAAATTTTGCTGCGATGACGGTACGGCGGTGCGAAGCGTTTTGCGAGTCGGGTTAGGTCTTTTGGCCGCCAGTAGCCTGATCGCCTGCGGCAACCCACCCTATCCTCGCGGTACGGCTGAACAATTGTTTGACGGTAGCGCACTGCCGACCATCAGCCAGACGATGGTGGCAGGTCAGCGCATCAGCATGGCAACCATGCCGGGCGATGCAAAGCCGGGCGTGGTCAGTTCGTCTACCGGCCAAAAAACGATCTTGTTGTTCGTGCATGGCTCACCGGGTGACTGGAAAGCTTGGTCGTATTACCTCAAAACGCCTGAGCTGGCCAACTTTTCAAGCCGTATCGCGATTGATCGCCCAGGTTTTGGTGACTCTGGAAGGGGCGCTGTCGTGACTGATTTGCGCCAGCAAGCGGCGCTGATCGCGCAGTTGATTACAGCAGGGCAAAAAGCCATCGTTGTCGGGCATTCACTAGGTGGGCCATTGGCCGTCTGGATGGCCATCAATTCACCCGACAAAGTTTGCGGTGTTGTCTCTATTGCGGGCTCATTGTCGTCACGCTACGAGGCGCCGCGCTGGTACAACCTGTTGGCTGATTCTGCCTTGCTGGATTGGGCTGTACCCGCCGAGATGCGCTGGTCAAACCAGGAGATGATGGCTTTGCAAGGTGAGCTGAGCAAACTGGAGGCCGCAGCAGGACAACTGCGAATTCCGGTCACCGTGGTTCAAGGTGGGAAAGATTCGTTGGTTGACCCCAAAACAGTCGCCGAGTTTGAAAAGTATGCGCCTGCCCGCTGGCTTAAGATCAAAAGTCTGCCCAATGAAACACATTTTGTGTTGTGGGAAAAACCGCACATCATTGTTGACGCCATCAAAGACATGCCATGTGCCTCATCACCCTGAACTGGCAACCCGGTACGCCGGTGCCGCTGGTCATCGCCGCAAATCGCGATGAGTTTTATGCCCGCGAGGCTCTGAGCCTGCATCGCTGGCCAGGCCGCGACATTCTTGCGGGGCAGGATTTGCAGGCAGGCGGCACATGGCTGGGCTTGGGTATCAGCAAAGGTTCGAATCAAATTCGAATGGCGGCATTGACCAACTACCGCGATGTCGCTGGCCAGAAGACAGATGCCGCCTCAAGGGGTCAGATCACAGCCGCTTTCTTGAACAGCGCGTTGAGCGCAAAAGATTACCTTGAGGCATTGACTGCAAGTACGCATATCTACAACCCATTTAACCTGGTCTTGTTTGATGGCCAAGACCTGATGGGTTTCGAGAGCCGACACGCCCGCATGTTTGCGTTGCCGACTGGTATTACGTCGGTTTCGAACGCTGACTTCAACACGCCGTGGCCCAAGCTTGAATATCTGCGCACTTCTTTTGAGCAAACGCTGGCAGCCAGCAATGACGAGGTTACGTTGCGAGACAAGCTTTTTAACCTGCTGTCGGATGACCGCATAGCGCCAGACGCAACCCTGCCCCAAACAGGTATTTCTCTCGATCGGGAGCGTGTCCTGTCAGCCGCCTTTATACGTACACCCGACTATGGCACTAGAGTGTCCAGCGTCATACACATCAGGCAGCAGATGGCCCAATTTACGGAGAAGCGTTTTGATGCGGACGGGTTCAAAGGCGAAGTCACGGAAACAATTTCCTGGGGAAATGCATGTCTGACGTGACCCGCGAGCGCTCTCACGGCGTTCATAGCCAGACCATCATTGCTGAGGTGCATAAAGACCTGCTCCAGCTGGACGTCAATCATCTTGATGCGTCTGATCGACTTCTGACTCTGGGCGACTATGTTGTTTATTGCACCGCTGCAGACAAGCTGCCACATGTGCTGCGTGAGATCGGGCGATTGCGGGAAATGGCCTTTCGCGCAGTGGGTGAAGGCACTGGCAGGGCGCTTGACCTGGATGAGTTTGACCCCCACTACCAACATCTATTTGTCTGGAACAAAACAGCACGTGACATTGTCGGCGCTTACCGCTTGGCATTTACCCAGGACCTCGTAGCAGAAATGGGCGTGACATCACTCTATACCCACAGTCTGTTCGAGTTTGATGCGCAGTTGTTTGAGCGACTTGGGCCCAGCCTGGAAATGGGGCGGTCATTCGTACATCCGTCCTGGCAGGGCAATAGCCGAGTCATGCGTCTTTTATGGGCGGGTATCGCTGTTTTGCTGGATCGTCACCCGGCCATACAGCATCTTTTTGGGCCAGTTAGTGTCAGCCCTCAGTTCAGCGATGTCGGCAAGTTTTTGATCATGACCGCCCTGCAGTTGCACCACATGGATGCCGATCTGAAAAAGCTGGTGCGGCCACGCAATGCGCCGCAGAACCTGGCCCAGCAGACCAGTCAGCAGTCAGAGCAAAGGTTGACGGAAATCAGCTCCGGTCTTGCAGACCCAAACCGATTGTCGAAGTTCCTCCAGCGAATTGAGCACGGCTTAAAGTTGCCCATGCTGATCAAACATTACATTGAGCTCAAAGGGCGCTTCGCCGGCTTTAGCGTTGACGACGCCTTCAATGGCACGCTGGATGGTCTCGTGTTTGTGCGGGTGGCGGACATCAGCCCCAAAATGCGTAAGCGATTGACCGGGTCGAGTGCGGACCAACATGCGCCCGGGCTCTAACAAAGTCGAGGCGGCTTAAGTTAATTGCTATAGATTAAGTAGCTGCTTGCGCCCGTATTTATTGGTCTAGAGGCATAAAATATCCCTCATTTCGCCTTAAAAGCTATAAATAGTCGCGTCTTTCAGCGTTTTAGCCATCGATCAAGCGCCCACGGCCCCATACCGTAGATCGCCAACGCAGCCAGCAAGGTACCCCACAGAATATGTTGCTGCATCGCGGCGGGCGCGATCTCGCTAAGTGAGATCACAGCCACAACGTTGACGACGAACAAGCCAAGTGCTGAGAACCTGCCAGCCAAGCCCAACACCAGCAGAACCGGTAACACCAGCTCACCAGCCGTGCCCAAGGTTGCCGCTATGGCAGGCGACAGAAAAGGCACCTTGTACTCGTCAGTAAACAGCGCCACGGTGGTACCCCAGTCGCGCAGCTTGGTCAGGCCTGACAAAAAGAATACCTGGGCAACATACAACCTGGCGAGCAGGGCGGCCAGCGGCTGAAGCGAATCGAGCAGGCGTGTCAGCGGGCTCCACGCGTTACGCACCTTGTCAATGAGCCTGGTTGATGGGTTTGTCATGATGCTCCTCTTTGTTGTTTAAATGGTTGCTTGCTACGCGCATGGCGCCGGTGATCAAACCTGTCTGTACGGCAGCACCCAGCCAGGTGTTGAAGTCAAAGGTGGGCTCGATGCCAGTCACTTCGTTGAGCGCCGCTTCAAGAGCCAAGCCCTGGTTTAGCGCGGTGATCAGGTGATACTCCGCTCTGCTTGCTGCCCGCAGCCTGGGCTTGTAGCCTTGGCGCCAGACCAAGGCATATTCGCCATGGCCTTGGCGCAGCAGTTCTGCGGCTTCGTCCAAGGTGGGGTGGGCTGCCAGATGCGCGTTGACGATGCTGACCGCAGGAAAGGGGCTAGCCAGCGTGAAGGTGCCTGGGCTGGTTGCAAGGCCGACAGGCTGCGCATCGTCCGCCTCGGACAGCAGCGCAAATGACGCGGCGTCAAGAACTGCGTCTGGCGCCCGAGCAGCAAGATGCAGCGCCCATTCGATGCGCGCCACATCGCCCAAAAAAGGCTCTTCTGCCAATTGTGGCGATGCGTCTAAAAACTCGGCCAGTTGCGCGCCCCACTGCCCGATGTCTCCGCGTTGCGGCGGGTGTTGCCGCCAAAAGTGGAGAGCTAGGGGCTCGAAGCTTTCAGCACCTATCAACTGGCAAATGACCGGATAGGTGCCGGCCAGCGTTCGCTCAGCGAGCACCGCACGGTTGGCTTGGTAGACCTGCAAGCCACGTGGGTTGAAAGTGACATTTACTGCGCCGTGCCCGCCCGCCAGCGCGCTAAGCAAATGCGACTGCTCATCAGCCAGAGTCGTCGTCATAAGGCTTGAGCCATCGCGGCCTCATCAAGCAACACGTCCAGTGGCGGCACATCTGTGTCCCATTCGATCAGAGCGGGAATCTTCTGCGCGGTCGCAAATCTAGCCTGTGCATGTCGGTAAATTTGCCACACGGGAGAACTGACTCGGCTGCCATGGTCGTCAATCACCACATCGCCCATGTTGATGTGGCCGGCCAAATGCAGCTCACCCACAGAGCCAGTTGCAATCGCGTCAATCCATCGCAGGCAAGCTTGAAGCGGATCATCGCAGCGGCTAGCGAGTTGCTCGTTGAGTGCGTTGACATAAATATTGTTGACGTCCACCAGCAGGCCGCAGCCCGTGCGCAGCACCAGCGCATTCAAAAAATCAGTTTCGTTGCGATCGCTGCTGCTGAAACTGACATAGGCTGAAAGATTTTCAACCAACAGCTGGCGCTTTAAGCGATCTTGCACCTGTTGGACATTGGCGCACAGCACCTCAAGTGCGGCACCGTTGAAGGGGATCGGCAGCAGGTCAGCCGCATGCACCTGCTGGCCAGCAGTCTGGCCGCGTGCAAAGCAGGCGTGGTCAGACACCCGTATCGGCTCGATCTGCCCAACCAGGCGAGATAACTGGTCTAAGTGCCAGGCATCCACGCCAATGGCCGAGCCCAGTGCCAGCCCAACACCATGCAGGCTGACGGGATACTGCTCACGGCCTTGCCTGAGCACAGCCAGAGCGGCACCGCCCTCGGCAAAAAAATTCTCGGAATGGACTTCGATGAAGTCTAGTGGCGGCAAAGCCTCAAGCAACTCGCCATAGTGAGGATGCCGCCAGCCAATACCGACAGGTGCGGCCTTGGCCGGCTGCATGTCTGACGGCATGGCGGTTTGAAGACCTGAAACGATCAGCTCTTCTTCTGGCTCATCTTGGCTTTGGCAGCATCCGCTGTCATGCCTTTCATGCCGGCGCAGGTGCCCTTGGCAACATATTTCCACTCGCCTGCGTCATTCGTCAGTTTGGACTGACCTGCGCAGGAATGCGAACCCGACAGGTTAGCGCAATCGTTCTTGCCGGCTTCGGCAATGCCGTAGCATTTTTCTTTCTCTTGGGCCATAGCAGGCGCAGCCACCAAAAAGGTGGACAACAGGGAAGCGGCGGCGGCGGCGATCAGAGCGCGTTGGTTCATGGTGAATCTCCAGTAAAAAAGTTGACGTTACGGTGGGTTTGATCAGTAACCGGGCAGAGGTTTTCTGTCTGGTTAAAGCTTAGTCTGCCGGGTTTTGTTTTTCTTACAGTCTTTTTTAATCAAAGCAAATCAGCAATTCTGTCCCAGGCTTCAGGTGGAATGCGGCCCACGTAGCGCTCGACAACCTTGCCTGTTTTGTCGAGTAAATAGGCGGCGGGCAGCATGCTGTGTTTGCCCAGGTTGTCTTTGTAGCCGGATTCACCCGTCCACATTTGTACGAAACGCTCTTTCATCGGGACGGTGCGCGAAATGATGCGTTCATAGTCCAGCAAATCCTGCACCCGGTTATCGGTACTGACGGCCACCATCTCAAAGGGTTTACCCGCCCAACCGGAGTAATTGTTGCGCAGCTCGGGCATCTTGTCGCGGCACACCGCACAGCCGGTGGACCAAAACATCACCAGAACGACCTTGCCTTTGAGCATGCTCAAATTAAACGGTGCGCCGTCGATGGTTTTACCTTCAATTTGCGGCAAGATGACGGGGGCGGGCTTGGCTGGCGTCGCTGTGTTTTGAGCCAGAGCAGGGCCAAATAACAGGGCGAACAGCAGCGCGGCAACGTGCCGTTTGTTCAAAAAGTTCAGTTTCATGGCGAGGCACTTTCTTTTTTAAGCATGTAAGCATCGAGTATGCCGGGCTGAAAGAGTTCCGGCTAGACTTCTGTACATGACAACTCCAACATTTGAGAACCAGCTGGTAGAACACCGTGGCTATCTGATGCGCTTTGCACGCCTACAGCTGCGCAACGACGCTTGGGCTGAAGACGCGGTGTCTGAAACGCTGCTGGCGGCGCTGTCAAAGCCGCAATCCTTTGGCAACCGCTCGCAACTCAAAACCTGGCTGGTGGGTATTCTCAAGCACAAAGTCATCGACATGATTCGCCTGAACAGCCGCGAAATGGCGATTCCAGACTCAGACACCGGCAATGACAGTGATGAGCTTGACAAACTGGCTTTTCAGGCTGACGGGCATTTTGTTGCTGCGCCCAACGACTGGGGCGACCCGGACAAGACCTTGCAACAAACCCAGTTCTTCAAAACTCTGGATGCCTGCATGGAAAAACTCCCGCCTGCACTTGGCCGGGTTTTTTTAATGCGCGAATGGCTTGAGCTGTCGTGCGAGGAGGTTTGCAAGGAACTGTCCGTGACGCCGACGAACCTGTATGTGCAGTTGCACCGTGCTCGCCTGAGACTTCAGGAGTGCCTGAACATCAACTGGTTTGGTCAGCAAGCCAAATGATCCCATGCTGTTGAAACGCACCTGCAAGCAAGTCGCTGCGCTCCTGATCGCGCGCGAAGACAAACTGATCAGCATGTCAGACGAGGCCGCACTTAAACTGCATCTTTTGGCTTGCGACACCTGCCCAAAGTTTGAAGCCCAGATCTTGACCATGCGGGCAGCGATGAGCCGGTGGAGAAACTATACGGGTGACGACGAGACCCCGGCAAAAGCCGACTCAACCTAGCTTTCAGCCATATTTGTAAGATTTCACGCTTGGAAACGACTTAAAGGCATGCATTATTCATGTGACCTTTTCGCTCCGCAATCAAAATGAGGAAGTTCGCACTTTTAAGGCGCACCTGTCAGGAGGCCGCCGCGCTGGTAATAGCCAGAGAAGACCGCGCGCTCAAGCTGAACGACACCGTGGCCCTGAAGCTGCACATGCTGGCCTGCAAGGCCTGCCCGGAATTCGAAAACCAGGTGCTGACGATGCGGGCTGCGATGGGTAAATGGCGCAATTATTCGGCAGTTGACGATACAAAGCCCTAAAAAAGAGGGCTTTTAGCCATTTTGTAAGTAATTACGATAATTGCATTGCTCCAGGCTAACGGGCGCATAATCTGTGGGTATAAATTTTGGCCGCCTTGAAATTTATTTTTGAAGCGGCTCACTATTTATACAGGTTAGTGATCGGCCAGTTTCGCGCGCTACAGCGGTACGTTTAAAGATTTGTTGTGCTACCGGGGCTCCATCGCTTTTGATACATGTGTTTTTAGAGGAGTCCCTTCATGGGCAACAAACTTTACGTCGGCAATCTGCCGTACTCAGTTCGCGACGAAGACCTGCAACAATCTTTTGGCCAATTTGGCGCTGTCACCAGCGCTAAAGTCATGATGGAACGCGATACCGGTCGCTCCAAAGGCTTTGGCTTTGTAGAAATGGGCAGCGATGCTGAAGCACAAGCGGCCATCGCCGGCATGAACGGTCAGCCATTGGGCGGCCGCAGCGTTGTCGTGAACGAAGCGCGTCCCATGGAAGCACGTCCTCCACGCTCTGGCGGCTTTGGCGGTGGTGGTGGTGGCGGTTACGGTGGCGGCGGCGGCGGTGGTGATCGCTCCGGTGGCGGTGGCTACGGCGGCGGCGGTGGACGTTCAGGCGGCGGTGGCGGCGACGGCGGTTTCCGCAGCCCCTACGGCGGCGGTGGTGGTGGCGGCGGACGCTCAGGTGGCGGCGGTGGTGGTGGCGGTCGCGGCGGCTACTAAGCCCTTGCAACCCCCGTCAATCCGAATCACTTCTGGTTGACACACAAAGGCTTCAAAATGACGGCAAAAACCGGAGTTTGAGGCCTTTTTCGTATCCGGATCATTGCCAAAAATGCTTTTAAGCCAATAAATACGGGCGCAAGCAGCTCCTGTTTTTATAGCGCCCGGTTTGATTTCTGTTAGTCAGCTTGGCGTGGCTTGCGGGCGCGGCCTGCCAACGCTTTGTCGAACAATCCATTTGGTAACAGTCGAAGAAGTTTAGCCACCACCCCCATTTGCCACGGAATGACGCGGTAGCTGGCGCCAGACTGAATGGCAGCAAAGGCTTGGTCGGCAAAGGCTTCAGGCTGCATCAAAAAAGGCATGGCATAGCTGTTTTTTTGCGTCAGCGGCGTATCGATGTAACCCGGGCAAATCGTGACGACTTTCACGCCAGCGGCTTTCAGTTCACCGCGCAGGCTTTCGCAGTAGGCAATCACGGCTGCTTTGCTGGCACAGTAAGCGCCGTGGCCCGGCAGCCCACGTATGCCAGCCACACTGCCAATGCCGACCAGCGCGCCGGAGCCGCGCTGTGTCATGGCGGCGATAAACGGGTGAAAGGTCGCGGCTACACCGATGTTGTTGGTGGCGAAGGTTCGCGTCATCACGTCCAGATCGGAGCGCATGGCGCTGTCCATGCCGATGCTGATGCCTGCGTTGGCGATCACCACGTCAGGCACGCCCTGGCTGGCGATACAGGCCTGCCCGGCGGCCACAATACTGGCTGTATCAGACACATCGGCGCTATATATTTCGTAGCTGCTTGCGCCTATTTTCATTGCGCTAGCCCACGATTTAACCTCCTCCGTACGGCGCGCCGCCAGAGCCAGTCGATAGCCGGCTTGGTGAAATCGGAGTGCCAACGCCTGGCCGATACCACTGGACGCGCCAGTGATGAAAACCAGCGGCGTCATCGACCCGCGGCCTTGGGCACGCCAGGCACCAGTTGGCCTTTGACGCGACCCTTCAGCTCGGCAATACCCGTCAAGTTGTCATAGGCAAAAGTGTCGCCCGTGAACTGATCGGTGCCGCGAGTCAACACCACAGGCAAGTGAGACTTGACCCGTTCTTCGTTGACAAAGGCGTGCAAAAATTCGCCCTGAAACTCCATGCGCGGCAGCACTTTACCGTCGGTACCGGCCACTGCCTCGCGGATCACCCGGGCATTGCCCATCAGTTGCACCTCCGAGCCGTCGCCGTTGGTCAGGGCGCGGTTGCCAGTAGAGGTGACCGGCCGGCCCGCGTCGCTGATGGACAAAATGCGCGGCTGGTCAATCTCCAGCGTGTCACTGTCCGGGTAATGGCGACCCTCAACGCCGTAAATTTCGCTTTTGAGCTGCCCCGTTTCACCAAATGATTTGATGGTGAACTTGCGCATGAAATAATCCACTTCACCCTTGGCGGCTTTGGGCGCCTCTTGGGTGCTGAAAACCGGCGAGTTGCGCACCAGCCAGTAAGTCCCAAGAGCCAGCACACCCATCAACACCACGGGTAGATAGATCGACACCTGATCCCAGGTGCGCAGGACGCGGCGCCAGGGTTTATGCAAGATGCGAAGCGTAGCTTTCATGCGCCGTAGGCCTCGAGCAATTGTGCATAGCGGCCGCTGGCCACCAGCAAAACATCGCAGAACTCACGCGCCGCACCATGCCCGCCAGGCGCTGTTGTGATGTGCTGGGCAATGGCTTTGACTTCAGCGTGTGCGTTGGGCGGCGCACAACTGAAAGCTGCGCGGCGCATCACGGGCAAATCAGGCCAATCGTCGCCCATCGCCGCCGCTTGGGTCCAGTCCAGTCCCAAAGCCTTGAGCGTGATTTCGGCCGCAGGTTTTTTGTCCTCGGTGCCAAAGTGGGCGTGGGTGATGCCCAGTGCCGCCAGCCGGGTGCGCAGCGGCACGCTGTCCCGGCCGGTAATGACGGCTGGCGTGATGCCTGCTTGTTGCAGCATTTTCAGGCCGTGACCATCCAGGGTATTAAAGCGTTTGAGCGTTTCGCCGTGTTCAGACAGGTACAAGCCGCCATCGGTCAGCACGCCGTCCACATCAAAAAAGGCGACCTTGATGCCTTGGGCTTTGAGCAGCAGCTCGGGCGCAAAGTTGAGAGCGGGGGACATTGGCCGCAGCGCCGGGCCGCCCCCAGCAAGGCCAGCCCCCACGGGGGGCAGCGAAGTACACGGAGTGACGAGCGTGGGGGCCATACTGCTATATCACTTTGGCTCTTAAAAGATCGTTGCTGTTCAGCGCGCCGCATAATTTACCAGAGCCATCGACCACCAGAACACTGGTGATGCTGTGCTGCTCCATCAACGCCACGGCTTCGACCGCCAGGTCGTCGGCCAGCGCCGTGCGCGGACTGGCGTGCATCACGTCGCCGGCTTTGAGGCTGCGCAGGTCCACCCCGGTTTCAACCAGGCGGCGCAAATCACCGTCGGTAAAGACGCCCACCAACTGACCCTGGCTATTGACTATCGCCGACGCGCCAAGACCCTTGCGACTCATTTCGCGCATCAGCTCGCTAAAGCTGGCTTCCTGCGGGACGGATGGCACTTGCTCACCACGCCGCATCACATCACTCACATGGGTCAGCAGCTTGCGGCCCAGCGCGCCACCAGGGTGCGAACGGGCGAAGTCGTCTTCTTTGAAGCCCCGCGCGTCCAGTAGCGCCACGGCCAGTGCATCGCCCATCGCCAACTGAGCAGTGGTGCTGGCAGTCGGCGCCAAGTTCAAAGGGCAAGCCTCTTGCGCCACGCTGCTGTCCAACGTGACTTGCGCCTGTTTGGCCAGCGTCGATTGCGGGCCACCACCGGTAATGGCCACCAACGGCACGCCCTGACGGCTGAGTACCGGCAAGATGGCGGTAAATTCTGCACTTTCGCCGCTGTTGGAAATCGCCAGCACAACGTCTAGCGCTGTGATCATGCCCAAGTCGCCATGGCTGGCCTCGGCTGGGTGCACAAAAAGCGCCGGTGTTCCGGTGGATGCCAGCGTAGCCGCTACCTTGCGCCCAATGTGCCCGCTTTTGCCCATGCCCATCACCACCACGCGGCCTCGACAAGCCAACATCAACTGCACGGCCTGCGCAAAACCGGGCCCGACACGATGCGCCAAGCTCAGCACGGCCGCCGCTTCAATCTCAAAGGTCTTGCGCGCCAACGCCAGCGCAGTTTCAGGGTCGAAGTGGGTTGCATCAAAACTCATGGGTGCATTCTATAGACCGGCCCAATAGACCGGACAAGGCCCGGTCATGGCCATCGCGTTTAATATCCAGCTATGAGCGCACTTGAACTGACCCTGCTGTACCTGTTGGCCGCAGTGCTGGGTGTGGCGCTGTTTCGCTGGCTCAAGCTGCCGCCCATGCTGGGCTATCTGGCCGTCGGCGTGGTGATTGGGCCCCACGCGCTGGCGCTTTCAAAAAATGCTGAAGGCGTGCGCCATCTGGGTGAGTTTGGCGTGGTGTTTTTGATGTTCGTTATCGGGCTGGAATTTAACCTGCCGAAGCTGCGTTCGATGCGCCGCCACGTTTTTGGCCTCGGGCTATTGCAGGTGGTACTGACCATTGTGCTGGCAACTCTAGGCTCGCTGTTTTTGACCTTGATGGCGCCGACCTTATGGAAGATGGAGTGGCAAACTGCGCTGGCCCTGTCGGGCGCCATCGCCATGAGCAGTACCGCGATTGTTGTCAAACTCCTGTCTGAGCGCATCGAGATGGAGTCTGAACACGGCAAGCGCATCATGGGCGTGCTGCTGTTTCAGGACTTGGCCGTGGTGCCGCTGCTGGTGTTGATCCCCGCTCTCGGTGCGCCAGCTGACACGCTGTTGGCGGCTCTAGGTATTGCGGCGCTGAAGGCATCGGTATTGGTCGGCCTGCTGCTGACGGGCGGCCAAAGGGTGATGCGCTGGTGGCTAACCATTGTGGCGCGGCGCAAAAGTGAAGAGCTTTTCGTCTTGAATCTGCTGCTGGTGACGCTGGCCTTGGCGTGGGTAACAGAGCTGGCCGGTTTGAGCTTGGCGCTGGGCGCTTTCATTGCGGGCATGCTGATTTCTGAGACCGAGTTCAAGCACCAGGTGGAGACCGACATCCGGCCTTTTCACGATGTGCTGTTGGGTCTGTTTTTCATCAGCATCGGCATGATGCTCGACTGGCACATCGTGCTGGAGCGCTGGCCGCTGGTGCTGCTGCTGGCCACGCTGCCGGTACTCTTCAAGCTGGTAATGATCACGGCGCTGGCGCGCATGTTAGGGGCCACGTCGGGCGTCTCATTACGCACCGGGTTGTACTTGGCGCAGGCCGGGGAGTTTGGTTTTGTGTTGCTCAGCCTGGCCAACGAAAGCCGCCTGGTGCCGTCCCATTTGTTGAACCCGATTTTGGCCAGCATGGTGCTGTCGATGCTGGCCACGCCCTTTATCATCATGTACAGCAACCGCATTGTGATGAAGCTGGTGTCCAGTGAGTGGCTGCAGCAATCGCTGCAAATGACCTCGATTGCGCGCAAGTCCATCAACGCCAGCAAACATGTGATCATCTGCGGCTATGGTCGCTGCGGGCAAAATCTGGGCAATATGCTGGAGCAAGAAGGCATACAGTACATGGCGCTGGACCTCGACCCAGACCGCGTGCGCCAAGCTGCCAGCGCGGGGGATTCGGTGGTATTTGGTGACGCTGTGCGGCTGCAAGCATTGATGGCTGCGGGCCTAGCGCGTGCCAGTGCGGTGGTGGTGACCTACCTTGACACCGCCAGCGCACTCAAGGTGCTGGCCAATGTGCGCGCCCACGCCCCGACCGTACCCGTGATTGTGCGTACCGTTGACGACCATGACCTTGAAAAACTACAGGCGGCTGGCGCAACCGAAGTGGTTCCAGAAGCCATTGAAGGCAGCCTGATGCTGGCCAGCCACGCGCTGGCCTTGGTCGGCGTGCCCATGCGCCGCGTGATTCGGGTGGTGCAAGACCAGCGCGATGCGCGCTACAACCTGCTGCGTGGCTATTTTCGAGGGGCGGATGACGACACGGTGAACGAACAGGACGAAGAGCGTCTGGCCACCGTTACCCTGCCATTGGGCAACAAACTCCAGGGCAAGCCGCTGGCATCTTTGGTATTGCATGCGGTTGGGGTTCGGGTGGTCAGCCTGCGCCGCATGGATGGCAAAGCGCTGGAACCTTTGGACGATACGCTGCTCGAAAGTGGCGACACCCTGGTGCTGTCAGGTAAGCCTGAGGCGCTGGCCGTGGCCGAGGACAAACTGCTGCGCGGTCGCAGCGCCAAACCAAGTAGCTGATAAGCGATGAATTCATGACCCGATTGAACCGACGAAGTGCTTTACAAACTCTGTTGGCGGCCAGCACCCTGCCGTCTGCCTTTGGTCTGCGCGCACAAAGCTCGCCAGACGTCGCCGCGCTGTTGCGAGCGGGCGGCTGCGTACTGATGCTGCGGCATGCGCAAACCGTCGCGGGTATTGGCGACCCGCCTAATTTTCAGCTCGACCAATGCAGCACCCAGCGCAACCTGAGCGACGAAGGCAGGGATCAGTCCAAGCGCATTGGCCAATGGTTTGCTGCCCGCAAGTTGCCGGTTGGCAGCGTCCAGTCCAGCGCATGGTGCCGATGCAAAGACACCGCCACCTTGGCGTTTGGGCGCTTTGATCTGCTGCCCGCCCTGAATTCGACATTTGACAGCCGCAGCAGCCAAACCGCACAAACAGACGTCCTGCGAGAGCGCTTAAAAGGCCTACGCGCCGGTCAGTTTGAGGTCTGGGTCACCCACCAAGTCAACATCACCTCCATGACCGGCGAAGTCCCGGCCATGGGAGAGGCTTTTGTCGTGAAGCTAGGTTCTGCAAGCTCGCCGGGCCGGGTATTGGCGCGTACACAATTCGCCTGATGCATCTCGGGCGAGCCGAGCTCTGTTGCTATTTGCTACGATTTTAATAGCTTCTCGCGCCCGGGTTTATTGGGTAAACGCCGTATTCGACGCTCAAAACAGCGGTTTTAAACTGTGTTTCGTCGTTTTTTGCGCTTGGCAACTCAGATCAGCGGAGCTCGCCGTACTGCGTTGCGCTCAATGCTGGCGCGGCTGATGACTCGGGCATTTCGGTGTCCTCAAAGCCGGTGATCAGGGTAAAGGAACGCAAGCCGCTGCGGCTTTTCCCGTGGCCGTCAGGCGTTGCCGGATGGTGTGCGGATGCCGCGACCAGCGCCTGCTTGAAGGCGGCCATTTCGTCGTCATGAATCGGGTCGAAGCGTTGAGCGCCCGGTTTTTTATCGGTTTGCCTACCGTGCTCTAGGGGCATAGGTTGAGACTCCAGCGCTGCCGGATGGCTGACGCCAAAGTTGACCGCATTGGCTGCTGCGGGCCGAGTGTCCGTGCGCCAGTAGACCGACGTCACGTAAATGCTGAACAGGCTCTTGGCGGTGCTGATTAAAAGAGTCTCAATTTCTGTCAGTTTGTCAGCCTGCCCGCCAAGGCCGGGCGCCACATCCATCATGACCAAAAATTGGTCACCGCGCTGATCCAGCGACAACACCTTGAATTTATAGCTGGCCGACAGCACGCCAGCGCGAGTCATGCATTCGCGAATCGCCACGTACAACTGCTCGCGCCGGGCATGTCTCTTGACTTTGCGTTCAACCATTTGGGCGGCGGGGTTGGGAATTGGCCTGCCAGCAGGTGGCAACGACCTTTCTGAAGCGTGGCCAGCGCTGCTAATGTTTGACGGGCGCGAGCTGTCAGATACGGCCTTTTTAGAAGAATCCGAATTGCCTGAAAACCAGTTAAACAATGACATGATTGAGTTTTCTTAAAAGTGATTCCCTCACCAGGATCACACCGCCAGTAACGCCTGCATCATCACACCCATTGGCGCACGAATAGCCGCCCCTTGCATCGCCACACAACCAGCAAATACAACCGCTAGTCATGCGCCATCACCAACTCAGGAAGCAGTGTATGGCAATCAGCCCGTCAACTGTAGTAGATGTAAGGTTAGCGTAAGTCAGCTTGTTGGGCTCTAGGTGACGGCGACGCGCTTGGGCCGGATATAGAGTCTTTTGGCCATCACCGCGGCCATGGCCAATGTCAGCTCAAGTGCAATGGGGCTGTGGCGATTGGCCAGTTCCAAAAAGCGCATGGGCGCCAGGCACCACAGCTTGCAGTCGCCCGAGGCCTGCACCGTCGCGTTGCGCGGCTGGTGCGAAAAAAAGGCCCCTTCACCGAGCACGCTGCCAGCGCCGACCAACGCCATACGAACACGGGATTTCTCATCCTTGTAATGCACGCTAAGCGTGCCGCTCTCAATAAAATACAGCGTTCTGTCAACTGCACCCTGCTCAATCAACACCTGGCCGCTTTGCAACGCAAACGGCTGCATATAAGACGCCAAAATCTCCCAATGGGGCACGCTGAACTTGCAAGGCAGAGCGTCGCTGGCATGGCAATGGGAGATAGCCTGAGCTAGGCCGTGAATATCGAAACGGAGGTTGCCGACAAGGGGAGCATTCATGATGCCGCAAAGATAACCTCTGGCGGGCGGGATTGGCAAGAGACGTTAACGCTCGCTTACGCCTGATACATCCAGCAGGATATTTTTAGTGACCGGCGGCCTACTTGCCAATGCAAAACCGCGAAAAGATCTCGCCCAGCAGATCATCGGGGGTGAACTGGCCCGTAATTTCACTTAAGTGCAGCTGCGCCTGGCGCAAGTCTTCGGCCAGCAAGTCTAGCGCCGGGTTTGCAGCGCCTAGTTGATCGGCCGCTTTGGCCAGCTGCTCGTCAACTTGGGCCAAAGCACGAACATGACGTTCACGGGCCATGAATAAACCTTCCGGCGCGGATTGCCAGCCCACGGTATGCAGCAGCTGCTCGCGCAGGGCTTGCAGTCCGTGGCCCGTCTTGGCTGATATCACCACGCCCGCGCGACCAGGCGGCGGTGCTGCATCTGACTTGTTCCAGACGTCAATGATGGGCGTTTTCGGCGGTAGTTTTAAAACCAAAGCGGCCTGAATCCCGGCGTCAGCAGCTATGTATTCCGTAGCATTTTGCTGTGTCAGGTCATGCAAAAAGAGCACGGCATCGGCACTTTGAATCTCGCTCCAGGCGCGCTCCACACCGATTTTTTCAACCTCATCATGAGCCTCGCGCAGGCCAGCCGTGTCCACCACATGCAGCGGCACGCCATCGATCTGAATCAATTGCGTTACCTTGTCGCGCGTGGTGCCGGCTATTGGCGTCACGATGGCAAGTTCAGCACCGGCGAGCGCATTGAGCAACGAGCTTTTGCCGGCGTTCGGCTGCCCGGCAATCACTACTTTGATGCCCTCCCGCAAAATGCTGCCCTGCTGGGCATTTCGCAGAACGGTTGCCAATGTTGCCTGCAAGCCTACCAACTGTCCTTTGGCGTCAGCCTTTTGCAGAAAGTCGATGTCTTCCTCTGGAAAGTCCAGCGTCGCCTCCACCAGCATGCGCAGGTGAATCAGCTGACCGAGCAGGGCATTGACGGCGTTTGAGAACTCTCCCGACATCGACCGCGCTGCGGAGCGCGCCGCCACCTCGGTACTGGCATCGATCAAGTCGGCAATCGCCTCCGCCTGGGCCAAATCAATCTTGTCGTTCAGAAAGGCGCGCTCCGTGAACTCTCCAGGTTGGGCCACCCGAGACCCGGGCAGCGCCTGCAGGCAGCGCGCCAGCAACAGCTGCAACACCACCGGTCCGCCATGGGCTTGCAGCTCCAGCACGTCTTCACCGGTGTACGAATGCGGCGCCGGGAAATGAATCGCCAAGCCTTTGTCAATCGCGGCACCCTCTGCATCAAGAAACGGCAGGTAAGTCGCTTGGCGCGGCTGCAAAGGTTTGTGGCAAACCGCATCGATGACCGCGCCCAGGTCTTTGCCAGACACCCGAACGATGCCGACCGCGCCGCGCCCAGGGGCGGTAGCAATAGCAACGATGGCGTCGTGGTGGCGGGCTAACATCTGGTTTGCGATGGTCATAAAAAAGGCCGCTAAGCGGCCTTTTCGTCTACTTAAATTTCGGCAGATTAAATTGAGGCGGGACACCCATCCTGGTATTGATAACCCACTGCTGGGCGATTGACAGGATGTTGTTGGTAATCCAGTAAAGCACCAGGCCCGACGGGAAGAAGAAAAACATCACACTGAAAATCAGCGGCATAAACCACATCAATTTGGCTTGCAGTGGGTCTGGCGGGGCCGGATTAAGCGCCGTTTGCAGCATGGTGGTCAGCGTCATGATGACCGGCAAAATAAAGTACGGGTCAGGCGTTGACAAGTCTTTGATCCACAAAGTCCAAGGCGCACCGCGCATTTCGACGCTCGACAGCAATACCCAGTACAGCGCGATAAACACCGGTATCTGAACCATGATCGGGAAGCAGCCACCCATCGGGTTAACTTTTTCATCCTTGTAGATCTTCATCATCTGCTGTTGCATCTCTTGCGGCTTGTCTTTGAGCCGCTCGCGCATTTCCATGATCTTCGGGTTCACGGCTTTCATTTTGGCCATGCTGGCATAGGCCTTGGCGTTGAGCCAGTAAAACGCTATTTTCAGCAGCAGCACCAGCGCCACGATAGACCAGCCCCAGTTCTGGATGAAACCATGCAACTTATCGAGCAGCCAGTACAGCGGCTTGGCCAGGATCGTCAACCAGCCGTAATCTTTAACCAGCTCAAGACCGGGTGCCAACTTTTCGAGCACGTTTTCTTCTTGCGGGCCGACAAACAACTTGGACTCGATTGATTTGGTAGTACCGGGTGCAACATCGCCCGCAGCCGTGATCATACCCACCGCATACAGGTTGGTGTCAACTTTGCGCTCAAACAAATCGCGCTTGATGCCGTCACCCAACAACCAGGCCGACGCAAAGTAATGTTGAACCATGGCCACATAACCGTTGGTGGCCTGCTTTTCAACGTCAACCTTGCCTTTTTCGATGTCCTTGAATTCGATCTTCTGGTACTTTTTAGCCTCGGTATAAATCGCTGGGCCGGTAAAAGTCGAATAAAAAGACGACTCGCCTAACGGCGCATTGCCATCACGCACCAGCTGCAAATACAGCTGCGGCGAAACGGTTGTGCTGCCGGTATTAACGATGTCATGGCGCACGGCGATGTCATAGGCGCCGCGCCTGAGGGTATAGGTCTTGACCAGCTTGATGCCGCCGACTTCTGCGGACTCGAATTTGACCTGCAGCTCATTTTGTCCAGCCGCCAGTGTGCGTTCGCCCGGCACCGCCGTCATGGGCGTTTTGTGGGTGGGCATGGCAGCGCCGCCACTGGCTGCGATCAGGCCCGTTTGCGCCACGTAGACGCGGCCAGCGCTTTCGTCGAGCAGGATAAAGCCCGCGTTTTTATCCGCCATGTCCTTGAACTTGACGAAGGACGACTTGACCAGAGAGCCGCCTTCGGTGTCAAACGTCAACGAGAACACGTCCGTGCTCACCAACAGCTTTTCACGCGTGGCCTGCGTCGCTGGTGCGGCCGCGCCGATCGGAACCGCCGACGAGCTGGCGGCTGCGGGTGCTGGTGTGGGTACAGCGGCAGCGCTGGTTGTTGGGACAGATGATGCATTGGCCCCCGGCGCGGCGGGGGCGACGATTGAGCTGGTTACAGGTGTTGGTTTCGGGAAAAAGGTGGCCTGCTTACCGTTAAAAGCTTGCCATTGGTCCCACAACAGAACCATGGAAAAACCAAAAATCACCCACAAAATGGTGCGGCGGATGTCGTTCATGACGGCTTCTTTTCAGAG
This sequence comes from Burkholderiales bacterium, assembly GCA_038204335.1. Taxonomy (GTDB): domain Bacteria; phylum Pseudomonadota; class Gammaproteobacteria; order Burkholderiales; family Burkholderiaceae_C; genus Polaromonas. The sequence goes on along the minus strand of JBBRDA010000018.1, from coordinate 12,036 downwards.
GAAAGGGTGGTGCTTTTCACGGGTGTGATCAGACGGGTAAAAGATAATGTTGCGGGCACCGGATCATGCCCGCCCTTGCACCATGGCTGGCAACGGACCAGCCTATACAGTGTCAGCGTCGTTCCGGCCACCGCGCCGTGCTGCTCAAGCGCCTTCAGTGAATAAGCCGAGCAGGTGGGCTCAAAACGGCAGGCGCTGCCGAGCCACGGGCTCAAAAGCAGACGGTAGGCTTTGACAAGCCCCATCAAAGCCTGTTTAGGCAAGTTAAAAACCGCTGATAGCAGGGGGGTCATGCAGTCACCGTTGTTGATTGACCGGGGACCCAAGCAGCCTGCATCAAAACCAACAGCTCGGCGCGCACGGCCTCTTTCAAGTCAGTGGACGAGGCGCTTTTAAAATCCTTGCGCGAAAACTCACGCCGCAGCCTGACCAGAAAAGCCGCTTGCGGGTAAGGTGGTTTAAGGCTGGCGCTCACGGTGTAGATTTGCCTTTTAATGGCGTTTCGGGTTACTGCGCGCTTGGCCCAGCGCTTTGGAGCCATCGCACCAAGCCAGGTTGCCTTCAGGGGGAAAAGCGGGGCCGGCGTGGTTGCGGTTACGACCGGATTGGTGGCATCCAGCTCAACCCGATGCATGGCGAAATGGCTGGTTTTTGCAACCAGTGCGCCGCCAAGAACCGCCTGAAATTGCGGCCGGGTTTTAAGTCGCTGCATCGAGTGCGCCAACCTGTCTGCCCGGCGCTAAACCGCTTAGACAGCTAAACGCTTGCGGCCTTTGGCACGACGTGCAGCGATCACAGCGCGGCCGCCGCGCGTCTTCATGCGGGTGAGGAAACCGTGCGTGCGTGCGCGCTTGACTTTGGAGGGTTGATATGTGCGTTTCATGATGTATCCAGCTGCTTGCTTGAAAAATCCGGGACAAAATCCTGGATCTGCTTTCGGTTTAGTGTTGGGCGAATCGATAGCTAAATCAATTCATGCCCTCTGCGTTTACTCGTTTACTTTTGCTTTGCCCGTCACATTTGGCCATTGCCATGTAACTGGGAAACCCATGATTATCGCTGATTTTTCAAGCTTGGCAACCACTTAGGTCGTTTACTTGGAGTAGACGCTGAGATTGTGGGGCCGCCTAAAAATTTCTCTAGCTGGTCGGCTGAAAGAATAAAAATTGATCTTTTCGACTTGTGGATAACTCCTTCTGGAAGCTACAATAAGAGGTGCTCAAAAAGAATCATATCCACAGGTGCTCTGCGCTGCCGCGCTGTCTGGCTGACGCACATCATGGCTGAAACTTCAGCGCTTCATTCGAGCCACGGTTTGTGGCAAACCTGTGTCGACCATTTGGCGCAGGAGCTGCCCGAACAACAATTCAACACCTGGATCAGGCCGCTGGCTGCCGTTGTAACAGACGACCTGTCCAAGGTAACGATTCAGGTCGGCAACCGATTCAAGCTGGACTGGGTGCGCGCCCAATATGCGGCCCGTATCGCTGCCTTGCTCGAGAAAATCTCTGGTCACCATATCGCACTTGAGTTAGCGCTCGCTCCGCGTGAAGCGCTCGCCAAATCAACAGTTTTGACGCGCAGCTTTGAGGGTTCGGGTATCCCTGAGCCGGCTGGCCTAGGGGTTGCAGAGGACCTTGCAGGCGCTCCTTTCAAAAATCGTCTCAACACCGCGCTGACTTTTGACACCCTGATCGAAGGCACAGCCAACCGCATGGGCCGTGCTGCCGCGATGCATGTGGCCAGCAGCTTGGGGCAGCTTTACAACCCGCTCTTTATATATGGCGGTGTGGGTCTGGGCAAAACCCACCTGATGCATGCCATCGGCAACAAGCTTCTGGCTGACAACCCACAAGCCAAGGTTCTTTACATCCACGCCGAGCAGTTTGTGTCAGATGTGGTCAAAGCCTACCAGCGCAAAACCTTCGACGAATTCAAAGAGCGCTATCACTCACTGGATCTGCTGCTGATTGACGACGTGCAGTTTTTTGCGAATAAAGACCGCACGCAAGAAGAGTTTTTTAATGCTTTTGAGGCGCTTTTAACCAAAAAGTCGCACATTGTGATGACCAGCGACACCTATCCCAAGGGTTTAACGGACATCCACGAACGCTTGGTGTCGCGCTTTGATTCGGGTTTGACGGTGGCCATTGAACCCCCCGAGCTTGAGATGCGCGTCGCCATTCTGATTCGCAAAGCTGAAGCTGAATTGGCAGTGATGCCTGAAGAAGTGGCTTTCTTTGTGGCGAAGAACGTTCGATCTAACGTGCGGGAGTTGGAAGGCGCGCTGCGCAAAATTCTGGCGTATTCACGGTTTAACCAAAAAGAAATTTCAATCCAGCTGGCGCGAGAGGCGCTGCGCGATTTGCTGTCGATTCAAAACCGCCAAATCTCTGTTGAGAACATCCAAAAGACCGTGGCTGACTATTACAAAATCAAAGTCGCCGACATGTATTCTAAAAAGCGGCCCGCCAGCATTGCCCGGCCGCGCCAGATTGCCATGTACCTGGCCAAGGAACTCACGCAAAAGAGCTTGCCAGAGATTGGTGAGCTGTTTGGCGGCCGTGACCACACCACGGTACTGCATGCGGTTCGCAAAATGTCGGCAGAGCGCCAGCAAATGACCGAGTTGAACCAACAACTGCATGTGCTCGAACAAACCCTGAAGGGCTGACAATATGACAACTTCTAGACGTTTTGCCTTACTGACAACTATGGGTATAACTTTTGCACAACCTCACAGTTATCCACAGCGCCTGGCAAGATGCCAAAGTTATTCATATTCAACCACCTGCCTACAAGGCACCGGTACACAAGGTTAAACAACTGCCAAGTCCATGATTAAAAAGGGGAAAATAGGCTTGTTCACAGAAAAGCGCACCCCTTACTACTACTACTAATTTGAATTAAAGAATTAAACAGAAACAAGAAGAGGAAGTCATGATCGTTCTGAAAGCTACCCAAGATAAAGTTTTATCAGTCTTGCAATCCGTTGCAGGCATTGTTGAGCGCAGGCACACCTTACCCATACTTGCCAATGTGTTGATTCGCAAGACCGGTGCGCAACTGCAACTCACCACCAGTGACCTTGAAATCCAAATCCGCACGACGGCCGAGCTGGACGGTGACACCGGCAACTTCACGACCACTGTGGGCGCGCGCAAGTTGATCGACATCCTGCGGTCTATGCCAAGCGACCAAACCGTGTCGCTTGAATCGTCCCAAAATAAGTTGATTTTAAAAGGCGGTAAAAGCCGCTTTACGCTGCAAACATTGCCTGCCGAAGACTTTCCTTTGGTGCAAGAAGCAGCAAACTTTGGCCCGGCTTTCTCGGTGCCGCAAAAGGTTTTGAAAGACTTGTTAAACCAAGTGTCGTTTGCCATGGCGGTGCATGACATTCGCTACTACCTGAACGGTATTTTGTTTGTCGCCGAAGGCAAGCAATTGAGCCTGGTAGCAACAGATGGTCACAGGTTGGCGTTTTCGTCCGCCACGCTTGACGTTGAAGTCCCCAAGCAAGAAGTGATCTTGCCGCGTAAAACGGTTCTTGAAATGCAGCGCCTGCTCAGCGACAAAGAAGGCGCGATCGAAATGCAATTTGCCAGCAACCAGGCCAAGTTCAGTTTTGAAGGCATGGAGTTTGTCACCAAGCTGGTAGAAGGTAAATTCCCGGATTACAACCGCGTGATTCCTAAAAACCACAAGAACATCATCACGCTGGGCCGCGTGGGCTTGCTGGCCAGTTTGCAACGCACCGCCATTTTGACCAGCGATAAGTTCAAGGGTGTGCGCTTGAACATCGAGCCCGGCACCCTGCGTGTGGCGTCTAACAATGCTGAACAAGAAGAAGCTGTTGACGAGTTAGACATTGACTACGCAGGCGATGAAATCGAAATCGGCTTTAACGTCACTTATTTAATCGACGCTCTGGCCAATATGGACCAAGACATGGTCAAGATGGAACTGGCCGATTCCAACAGTTCTGCATTGCTCACTATCCCAGACAACGCCACATTCAAGTATGTGGTCATGCCCATGCGTATTTGAGCTTTTAACCAGCTCAGCAGATAAACCCAAACCCGCTGAAAAAGCGGGTTTGGTCATTCAAGAGATTGAAGAAACCGCGAGATTAGACAGTTATGACCGACGAAAACAAGCCCAACCAACCCGCTGAGCCCATCAACAATGATGCCTTGGTCAACGTGAACAACGGGGCTGCGGGGGAAGAAAGCTCTAACTTCCAGCCCAAGATTGACACCAACCAAGCTGGCGCGTCTGAGGCCTATGGCGAGGGTTCGATTCAAATTCTTGAAGGCCTAGAAGCCGTGCGCAAGCGGCCCGGGATGTACATCGGCGATACGTCTGACGGTACTGGCCTGCACCACTTGGTGTTTGAGGTGGTTGACAACTCGATTGATGAATCGTTGGCAGGGCATTGCGACGACATCGTTGTCACCATCCACACCGACAACTCCATCAGCGTGACAGACAACGGGCGAGGCATTCCGACTGGCATCAAGATGGACGACAAGCATGAGCCCAAGCGCTCAGCTGCAGAGATTGCATTGACCGAACTACATGCGGGCGGCAAGTTCAACCAAAACAGCTACAAAGTGTCGGGTGGTTTGCATGGCGTGGGTGTGAGCTGCGTAAACGCACTGAGCAAAATGCTGCGCCTGACGATTCGGCGCGACGGCAAAGTGCATGTCATGGAGTTTTCAAAAGGCTTTGTGCAAAACCGGCTGATTGAAAAGATTGACGGTGTTGAGGTCTCTCCGATGAAGGTCATGGGCGACACCGACAAGCGCGGTACTGAAGTGCATTTTTTGCCTGACCTGGATATTTTTCAAACCAACTCAGATTTTCATTACGAGATTTTGAGCAAGCGCCTGCGCGAGCTGAGCTTTTTGAACAATGGCGTGAAGATCCGTTTAAAAGACGAACGCACGGGCAAAGAAGACGACTTTGCCGGCGCTGGCGGCGTGAAGGGTTTTGTGGACTTCATCAACAAAGGCAAAACGGTACTGAACCCGAACGTCTTTGCCGCCATGGGCGACCGCCAAAGCGACCAAGGTACCAACATTGGTGTTGAAGTTGCCATGCAATGGAACAGCGGCTACAGCGAGCAGGTGCTTTGCTTTACCAACAATATCCCGCAGCGTGACGGCGGCACCCACTTGACCGGCCTGCGCGCCGCCATGACCCGCGTGATCAACAAATACATTGACGACAGCGAAATTGCCAAAAAGGCCAAAGTTGAAGTCACCGGCGACGACATGCGCGAAGGTCTTTGCTGCGTGCTGAGCGTCAAGGTGCCCGAGCCGAAATTTAGCAGCCAGACCAAAGACAAGCTGGTGTCAAGCGAAGTACGCGGCCCGGTTGAAGACATCGTCAGCAAGCTGTTGCACGACTATTTGCAAGAACGCCCAGCCGACGCAAAAATCATCGTCGGCAAGATCATTGAAGCCGCCCGTGCCCGCGAAGCCGCCCGCAAGGCACGCGACATGACGCGCCGCAAAGGCGTGCTCGACGGTATGGGCTTGCCCGGCAAGCTGGCCGACTGTCAAGAAAAAGACCCGGCGATGTGCGAGATTTACCTGGTCGAGGGCGACTCCGCCGGTGGCTCGGCCAAGCAGGGGCGTGACCGTAAGTTCCAGGCCATCCTGCCACTGCGCGGCAAGATTTTGAACGTGGAAAAAGCCCGCTATGAAAAGCTGTTGACCAGCAACGAAATTCTCACGCTCATCACCGCGTTGGGTACCGGCATCGGCAAAGCGGGCGGCAGCACGGGCAGTGACGACTTTAATGTCGCCAAGCTGCGTTACCACCGCATCATCATCATGACCGACGCGGACGTTGACGGTGCGCACATTCGTACGTTGCTGTTGACCTTCTTTTACCGCCAAATGCCAGAGCTGGTTGAGCGCGGCCATATCTACATTGCCCAGCCGCCGCTGTACAAAGTTAAAGCCGGCAAAGAAGAGCAGTACCTCAAAGACACTGGCGCGCTGGACACCTTCTTGCTGCGCATCGCGTTGAAAGACGCAGCCGTACAAACCGGTGCTGAAGGCAGTGCGGTGTTGTCAGGCGACACACTGGCCGAGCTGGCGCGCAAGCACCAGTTGGCGGAGTCTGTAATTGCCCGCCTGCGCGGCTTTATGGATGCAGAGGCTTTGAAAGCCATTGCCGACGGCGTTCATTTGAACCTGGACACCGTGGCCGACGCTGAGAAATCAGCCGCTGACTTGCAGCAGTTTTTACCCACCGCCGAAGTGGCTGGCGAGTTTGACGTGCGTACCGACAAGCCAATTTTGCGCATCAGCCGCCGCCACCACGGCAACGTGAAAAGCAGCGTGTTGACGCAAGACTTTGTACACGGCGCAGACTATGCCATGCTGGCGGATGCTGCTGCCACCTTCAAAGACCTGATCAGCGATGGCGCCAAAGTCATGCGCGGTGAGGGTGAGCGCCGCAAAGAAGAAAAAGTCAGCGACTTCCGCCAAGCCATGAAGTGGTTGGTTGTGCAGGCTGAAAGCGCCACGTCGCGCCAGCGCTACAAAGGCTTGGGCGAGATGAACCCAGCCCAGCTGTGGGAAACCACGATGGACCCGACCGTGCGCCGCTTGCTGCGCGTGCAAATTGACGACGCGATTGAGGCCGACCGCGTGTTCACGATGCTGATGGGTGACGAGGTTGAGCCGCGCCGCATCTTTATTGAAACCAACGCGCTGCGTGCCGCCAACATTGACGTTTGAGCCCGGCTCGCGAGTCTTGCTTTTGAGCCTTGTGTGCAGAGTCGCGCGAAAGCTGCGATAGTTTGCGGTCGCGCCAGTCTGAACTTTCAACAAGGAACCCCATGATCAAGCTCTACTACCACCCGTCCCCTAACCCGGCCAAGATTGCGCTGTTTCTTGAAGAAGCAGGCTTGCCTTACGAGCTGGTGCCGGTTGACACCCGCAAGGGCGATCAGCACAAGCCAGAGTTCACCGCCATCAACCCGAATGCCAAAACACCGGCGCTGGTCGATGGTGACGCGGTTGTTTTTGACAGCACGGCGATTTTGCTTTACCTGGCTGAAAAGACCGGTCAGTTCTTGCCTGAAAACACCCCCGCTCAGCGCGCCCAAATGCTGTCGTGGCTGATGTTTGTGGCCACAGGTATTGGCCCGTATTCTGGCCAAGCGGTGCACTTCAAGCACTTTGCACCTGAACCCAAGACCTATGCCGTTAATCGCTACGACTTTGAGGCGCAGCGCCATTGGGGCCTGGTTGACGCGCTGCTTGCCAAACACCGTTACATGCTGGGCGACACTTACACGCTGGTCGACATGGCCGTGTGGGGCTGGGCACGCGCGGTGCCGTTTATTTTGGGTGCTGAGGCTTGGGCCACGCTGCCGAATGTCAAGCGCCTGCTGGACGAGATCAACGCACGCCCAGCGGCGCAGCGGGCTGAGGCCATCAAAGCCAAATTTGCCTTCAAGGCCGAGATGGATGATGACGCCCGCAAGGTGCTGTTCCCGCAGAACGCCCGACTTGCCGCCTAAAGGTTGTCAACGCCATGAGCACGACAAATGAATACGTCCCGCCTAAAGTTTGGGTTTGGGACAAGACAAGCGGTGGCAAGTTTGCCAACATCAACCGGCCCATAGCTGGTGCCACACATGACAAGGCCTTGCCGGTTGGTAAGCACCCGCTTCAGCTTTATTCATTGGCCACGCCCAACGGCGTGAAGGTGACGGTCATGCTTGAAGAGCTGCTGGCACTGGGCCACAGCGGTGCTGAATACGACGCCTGGCTGATTCGTATCAATGAAGGCGACCAATTCGGCAGCGGCTTTGTGTCGGTTAACCCGAACTCCAAAATACCCGCGCTGATGGACCACAGTGGCGACCAGAGCGGTGCTGTACCGGTGCGTATTTTTGAATCAGGCGCCATCCTTCAATACCTGGCTGAAAGGTTTGGTGCCTTTTTGCCCGCCAGCGGCGCTGCGCGAGCAGAGTGCTTGTCTTGGCTCAATTGGCAGATGGGCAGCGCGCCCTTTTTGGGCGGCGGCTTTGGCCATTTTTATGCCTACGCCCCCGCCAAGTTTGAATACCCGATCAACCGCTACGCGATGGAGGTCAAACGCCAGCTCGACGTGCTCGATCGCCAACTGGCAGAGCATCGCTTCTTGGGAGGTAATGACTACACCATCGCCGACATGGCGGTGTGGCCGTGGTACGGCGCGCTGGTCAAGGGTTTGATTTATGAGGCCGGTGAGTTTTTAAGCGTGCACGACTACAAAAACGTACTGCGCTGGACAGACGAAATCGCCGCGCGCCCCGCTGTGCAGCGCGGCCGCAAGGTCAACCGCGTGTTTGGCGAGCCATCCAGCCAGCTACACGAGCGCCACGACGCCAGCGACTTTGACACCAAAACGCAAGACAAAATTGCCCCGCCTGTTTGATATTTACCTCTTTAGCCCATGACCGACACCACCCCACGCCCCGAGCTGCCCGACCACTTGTCTACCGACGAGCGCAGCCCGCACTTCAACAAAGCCATCTTTGAGCACGACGTGGGCATCCGCTTTAACGACAAAGACCGCAACGACGTGCAGGAATACTGCATCAGCGAAGGCTGGATCAAAGTCCCCGTGGGCAACAAGGTAGACCGCAAAGGCAACCCGCTGACGATCAAGCTTAAGGGCAAGGTGGAGTCGTTTTATAAATAATGCGGCTTTGTTTGCTGCCCCTGCTATTGAATCAGGAGCTGCTTGCGCTCGTATTTATTGGGATAGAGGCTGATTTGATACCTAAAAAGCGGTAAAAAACAACGGTTTTAAGGCCGCTTGAGCCCTGCGCAGCTTAAAACGACCAGCGTGTGGGCGTTGAGTTCAAGTGTGCAGACGCCCCCCGCCTGACCCCCAGCATGCGCATTGCCCTGCAAGACTTGAAGCTGGACGCGCTGTATGTGGTGTACCCGGGCCTTCACCGCTACAAGCTGGCGGACAAAGTAGAGGCTGTGCCGCTTTGGGCTGTGTTGCCCATGAATGCTATTTAATCAGGAGCTGTCAATTTAGCGCTGTGGGAGGATAAACGAGCCGTCCCGTCAGGTAGAGGATTGGACACATGCAGGGTGTGTCGGATATTCCAATATAAACCGAAGTCCCAAATCGCGAACTCTGGATGCCCATGAACTATCAGAAATTTCTCGGTCTGTGCCAAAGAATCGTTGTAGATGAGAGGATGTGATGTGCGGGTTGTTAAGTGTTGCTCCGCGTTCCGAAATGTAGTTCGACCGTAGGCGAAGAATACCGAGCATGTTTTCCGGTGAGATTAACTTTTGCCCGTCGATCACAACGTCAAGTGCTGCTTCGTACTCCCCAGTGGACCACTGATGCTTGTGAAGGCGCTTAGCATCGCTGAGGGAATATTGTTCTTGTTTGCCGCACACAGCAAATAAGTCATCAAGTTGGAGCTTCTTCGAAGCCAATGCGGCTATTTTGAAGTCAATAGCTATTTTGCTTTCGATGGAAGCAATCCAAGGCTCCATATCTATTGGCGTAAGGCAGAGGCATCTTTGAAGTTCAGGTCGGCGTGCTTCACGAGAGTAGAAACCGATGACAAATAGTTTCTGTCGCCATTTTCTGATGTGCTCCATGCCAACATCTCGTGCGGTGGAAACTGAAGAAGTTGTTGTTGATTTGACTTCTACTTCAAAGTTACAGGTTCCGCTTTTTGTTTTCAGTGAAAGAATTGCGTCTACCCCGGCGCGCTGATGGGCCGGATCCCAAGACAAATTAAACATTCGCACAAGTTCGCGTTCACGCTCGTCGTCTTGAACAGACATGCTTAGCCTTCCAACGCCCGGGCGACCTGCCGTGCAACTGCGTACCCTACAGGAGGGCAGACACTGTTCCCAATCTGGCCAAGAGCCTGATATACCGCACCACTGAATCGCCAATCGCCGGGGAAGCCTTGCAGTAGCGCGCAATCTGCAATTGACATCCTAAAGTGACCGTTTTCAGGGGTGTAAGCTGCGGCGAGGCGGCTAGTTTTTTGTACTCCATTCGGCCAGATAAGTAGCTCATTCCAAGTTTTTAGGGCGGCTTTGCTGTTCAAAACGCCAGTCGTATTTCGCGGCCCCGTGAAGCCTGAGCGCAGCGTGGGAGCCACCGTATCAAATGCTGTTTTTGGAAGCCCGAGACTGCTTCGTGCAGTATTCCTGGGTAGCAGAGGGCCGAACAACGAGCTCACATCGCCATGTGTAGGGGCGGGGACCTCGAATCGCGCTGCATCTCTGGCGGCTCGAAAACCGACGAAGAAAACTCTCCTCCTTGCTTGCGGAACACCAAAATCGTGAGCTGCTAACTTGAACTTGAAGATGGTGTAGTTAGCCTCTAGCGGGGCAATGATATTTTCTTTAACGAACGATTCAAACTTAGGGTCAAGCAAGCCAACCACGTTTTCAGCGATAAATGCGCGGGGCCGGGCTTGTTGTACTGATCGGACAAAGTCACCCCACATGTTTCGCGGATCAGCCGCGCCGCCCTGTTTACCTGCGATTGAGAATGGCTGACATGGGGGGCCGCCATGAACAACATCAACCCCGCGGAACAGGGAAAATGCCGCCTTAGTGACGTCCCCATCTCCTTGCCCGGACCTTACATCCCATTGCGGACGATTGGCCCTAAGCGTCTCTCCGCAGACGTCAAGTAATTCGAATGCCGCTTTATGTGTGAAGCCAGCCCGCTCAAACCCAAGATCAAGTCCACCCCCCCCGGAAAAGAGTGATAAGCAGGTCAAGCCATTTTGATTAATCTGTGGCATCAAATCATTGGTGTCCAGTCGAGCTTCAAATTGTTCTGCGAACTGGACGCGAACATTTGGCTCGGAAAGTAGAAGACGTTTTCGTTTTTGCGAACGTATAGCGGTTTCTCTGTATTTATTCCGTTGCTCTTCGGTGAGGTCGTATGGCATGAGTTCCTTTAATAACGACGATTGAAGAACAGCATAGTAACAAATAACTGTATTTAAATACAGTGATTGACTGTTTCTATCGTCAGTAAATTATCAACTGCTTCGTTGGCTCGCGGCACAACTTGGCTGAAATCCAACGAAAACTTTTTGGCTCACCGCCCGCTTCGGCTAGCTGCAGAGGAACAAGGTCGGAGTTTGCGAAGCCCCACGTTCATGGCAACAGAACAGTAGCTTTTGTGTGGGGTCAACACCATCAGGTTGACGCGCTATCTTGTCCTGCGGCGGGATTCTTTTCGCTTCGTAAAACCCGCGCTCAACTCTTCACACCAACCACCCAAGCCCCAATCTTCCCCACTACCTCCGCCTCAATCCCGTTAAAGCCGTGATGCGCCTTGGCCTCGCAGGGGTCGCCGGTGTTTTGGCCGCCTTTGATCATGATCAGCGCGGCTTCGGGATTTTTGGCCAGCTTGTCCATCAGCAGCGGCAGGTCGCTGGGGGCGCATAGCCTGCAACCGTCTTGCTCGTGGTGTACCACCAACACGGGGATGTTGAGCTTGTCGATTGGCATTTTGGGTACGGCGCGGCCGCCGCTGTCGGTGAGGATGGTGGCCGTTAACACCACGCCGTCTGGCCCGCCTTGGCCTAGGCTGGCCTCTGTGGCGATGTAGCCATCCGACTGGGTGCCGCGGCTGGTGCCGACCAGCCAGACCGGGGCGGGCGACTGCTGGCGCAGCCATGCAATGACGGCTAGCACGTCTGCTTTGTGTTCAGCGGTTTGGCGGTAGCCGCTTAAAAAGGGCGGCGACTGGCGGTCTGACGGGGCGTCTATCACCACCACGCCAAAGCCTGCCTCTAGAAACAGCTGGCGCGAGCGCACTAAAAAGTTGCCGCTGCCGCCCAACATGCTGCCGCTAGGGGCGATTTGCAGCCCGCCGTTGCCGCCCGCAAACAAGATGACAGACGCCACAGGCTTGGGTGGGGCCAGGTACAAAAAGCGCTGTAACACGACAGGTTGGCCGGGGCGGGTGGGTATGTCTATAACTTTGGCTGGCTCTTGCGCCTGCGCGCTAACGCCG
>JBBRDA010000017.1:0-33120 GCA_038204335.1 Burkholderiales bacterium | reverse complement strand
GTTTGAATCGTCATGCGCGACAGCGTCGCATCTTCAGTCGGTGCAACAGTCAGGCTTTCAATGTTGTAGCCGCGAGCAGAGAACAAACCGACCACGCGGGACAGCGCACCGGGCTCGTTCTCGAGTAAAACTGCAATGATGTGTTTCATACGTCTGGACTCTTCATTTCGTCTGCCCTCCCCTGAACACGGTAATGCTCAAGCTTGGCAGGCAATAGATTCGTCAGTTAAAAGTTGATAATCAAAAAATATAAGCTATAAAAATAGTAGCTGCTTGCGCCCGTATTTATTGGCTTAGAGCCTTAAATGACACCTAAAACGGGGTGGTTTCACGCGATTCAGAGGTCTTCAGCGCCTAAAAGCATCTCGTTGATGCCTTTGCCCGCCTGAACCATCGGAAAGACGTTCTCGGTCGGGTCGGTTCTGAAGTCCATGAACACCGTGCGGTCCTTGAGCTTGCGCGCTTCTCGCAGTGCCGGCTCCACATCGCTAGGCTTTTCGATCAGCATGCCGACATGGCCATAGGCCTCAGCCAGCTTCACAAAGTTGGGCAGGGCATCCATGTAGCTGTGACTGTAGCGGCCTTCGTAGTCAAACTCCTGCCACTGGCGCACCATGCCCAAGTAGCGGTTGTTCAGCGACACAATTTTCACTGGGGTGTTGTATTGCAAGCAGGTGGACAGCTCCTGAATGCACATCTGGATCGAACCCTCACCGGTGATACAAAACACTTCGGATTCAGGTTTGGCCAGCTTGATGCCCATCGCGTACGGCAGGCCAACACCCATGGTGCCCAGACCGCCTGAGTTGATCCAGCGGCGTGGTTCGTCAAATTTGTAATACTGCGCCGCCCACATTTGGTGCTGGCCGACGTCTGACGTGATGTAGGTGTCAGCGTCTTTCGTCATGTTCCACAGCGTTTCAACCACATACTGCGGCTTGATGGTGCTGCCATCGCCCAGGCTGTACTTCATGCAGTCACGTTTGCGCCAACCGTCAATCGTGCTCCACCAGCTGCCCAGCGCATTGGCGTCGGGTTTCAGGCCGGATTCCTTGATCATCGCGATCAGTTCGGTCAGCACGTCTTTGACGTCACCAACAATAGGGATGTCCACTTTGACACGCTTGGAAATGCTTGACGGGTCAATGTCGATATGAATGATCTTGCGTTCGTTTTGCGCAAAGTGCTTGGGGTTGCCAATCACGCGGTCGTCAAAGCGTGCGCCTACCGCCAGCAACACATCGCAATTTTGCATCGCGTTGTTGGCTTCATAGGTGCCGTGCATGCCCAGCATGCCCAAAAACTTGCTGTCGCTGGCCGGGTAAGCGCCCAGGCCCATCAGCGTGTTGGTGCACGGGTAACCCAGCATGTCAACCAGCGTGCGCAACTCGGCAGAAGCATTGCTCAACAAGACGCCGCCGCCTGTGTAGATGTAAGGCCGCTTGGCCATCATCAGCAATTGCAGGGCTTTGCGAATCTGCCCGCCATGGCCCTTGCGGGACGGGTTGTAGCTGCGCATTTCGACTGTTGCTGGGTAACCGTTGTAGGGCACCTTGTTGAACGACACGTCTTTCGGGATGTCCACCACCACGGGGCCGGGTCGGCCGCTACGGGCAATGTGAAAGGCCTTTTTCATGGTCTCGGCAAGGTGCCTGGCGTCTTTCACCAGAAAATTGTGCTTGACGATGGGCCGGGTGATGCCGACGGTGTCGCATTCCTGAAAGGCATCCAAGCCAATCGCGTGCGTCGGCACTTGACCCGTGATGATGACCATCGGGATGCTGTCCATGTAGGCAGTTGCAATGCCCGTCACGGCGTTCGTTACGCCAGGGCCAGAGGTGACCAGCGCTACGCCGACGTCGCCTGTGGCTCTGGCATAGCCGTCAGCGGCGTGTACGGCGGCCTGCTCATGGCGTACGAGCACGTGTTCGATGGTGTTTTGCTTGTAAAAAGCGTCGTAGATGTGCAGTACCGCACCGCCGGGGTAGCCCCAGATGAACTTGACGTTTTCGGCCTGCAGTGCTTTGACGAGGATTTCCGCGCCTCGCAGGTCTTGAGAATTTGAAGCTGTTTGCAGGGACGCTGCGGCTGCGGAAGCGATTTCCGCTTTTGTGATTTCCATGATGAACCTTTGTGAATTTCTCTAACGAAATACCTTGGGTGCCTTTTGGCTGGCTCTTGTGGAGCAGCGTCAAGACTTGAGACCAAAACCATAAGCAGAACCATCATCTGCCGAGTCATGACCCGTTTGCCGTTTAAGAAGCAATGCGTATTATGACACCTTCATGTAGCGCAATCGCCAAGCGCGCGTGCCGCAGCCCAAAAGCCGCGGACCATGATGCGATAATTTCAGCCGCAATCACAACTATTAAAGCGCTGGACAAACCGGAACCCCACACCGTTGGCAACTGAACAAGAACTCTCTGACTTCCTGAAAAGCGTTGAAAAGCGCGCCTTCAAGCGCAGCGTTTACCACACCCGGGACGAAGAAGCTGCGCTGGACATTGTTCAGGACAGCATGATGAAACTCGCGCACAGCTATGGCGACAAGCCTCTGGCCGAGCTACCGATGCTTTTTCAAAGGATTTTGTCCAACACCACGCTGGACTGGTTCCGGCGGCGCAAGACCCGCAACGCGCTTTTTTCCAATATGAGCGATTTCGAATCCGCCGGATCTGACGGAGATTTCGATATTTTGGAAACTTTAGAGGCGTTAAACGACTCAGAGGGGACGGAAAGCGCCCAAGATGCCACAGAACGGGCGCAAATATTGCGTGCAATCGAGGTAGAAGTGCAGCTTTTGCCAGGTCGTCAACGAGAAGCCTTCCTGATGCGTTACTGGGAGGAGATGGACGTGGCCGAGACCGCATTGGCGATGGGTTGCTCTGAGGGCAGTGTGAAAACGCACTGCTCGCGTGCGGTTCTCGCTCTCAGTAAAGCGCTGGGTGCCAAAGGTATAACACTATGACTTTTTCAAATCAAAATCGAGCTGACATTTTGCAAGACCGCTTTGCGCTCAAAGCAACGGCTTACCTGTCAACGGGTGCGGCTGACTTGCCCCATGACATTTCCGAGCGGCTGCGCGCCGCGCGGGTTCAGGCTGTGGCCAAGCGCAAAATCGCGAAAATCCAGACGGCTGGCAGCAACATCAACATGGGCGGTAGCTCTGCGCTGTCCTGGGGCTCGTCTGACGGCCTAGGCTGGTGGGGCCGGATTGGCTCAGTCATGCCTTTGGTTGCGCTGGTAGTGGGCATGCTGACCATCAATTCCATACAAAATGACAACCGCGCTCAGGAAGTGGCAGAGGTTGACGCTGCCCTTTTGACAGACGCATTGCCGCCCGCTGCTTTTTCTGATCCTGGGTTTATCCAGTTTCTAAAAACCGACCGCTGAAGATCCCGCCACGTAAACATCTGCTGAGCTGAATTTTGTCTGCCTTGTCTTTTACTGCGCGTTTGCGCCTCACTCTCCCTTTGATATTGCTTGTAGTGTTGCAGCCTTTGGCCCAAGCGCAAACACCGGCAGTAGCTGCTAGCGCACCCAAATCGGTAGCGAGTGCCGCGAAACCGGCCGCAACGACTGCGTCGAAACCAAGCTGGGATGAACTAAACCCCATGCAAAAGCAAAGCCTCAAGCCCCTGGCTGCCAGTTGGAACGGCATCAGCGAGGCTCAAAAACGCAAGTGGCTCGAGGTTTCTAAAGGCTACCCCAGCTTGAGCGAAGCTGATCAGGCCGTCATGCACAGCCGGATGAATGAATGGGTAGCAATGAGCCCGCAGCAGCGCGCAGCAGCCCGACTTAATTTTGCAAAAACCAAAGAATTATCGAACCAGCTCACGCCAGACGAGAAGAAAGCCAAATGGCAAACTTACCAGGCCTTGAGCCCGGAAGAAAAAGCCAAGCTGGCCGCCAAAGCTGCTCCCAAGCCATCTGGTGCAGCGACCGCAGTCAAGCCAGTTGCACCGCAAAAGCTGGCTGTCGCACCCAAAGGCGTGCCACCTTTGCCCACAGTGCCGACTGCAGCTCCCGTCATGACCCGGACGGGAGATACTTTGCAGAACGTAGTTACGCCAGCACCTGCCAAGTGACCGAGGTGCAAGCAAGCGTCCCCTCGGTCAAGAGGCGAATGGCCTGTTGGACCTATGAAGGCCTGCTGATGTTCGGTGTCGTTTTTCTGGCTGGCTACCTTTTCAGCGCTTTAAGCCAGACCCGAAACGCGATGGACAACCGCAACGCATTGCAGGCGTTTTTGTTTGTCATTTTTGGCATTTACTTTGTCTGGTTTTGGGCCAAAGGCCAGACACTGGCCATGAAAACTTGGGACATTCGGGTGGTTGACAAGCAGGGGCGACCGATCACCCAAAAGCGCGCTTTGCTTCGTTATGTGGCAAGCTGGCTCTGGTTTTTGCCGCCGCTGCTGGGCAGTTGGTTGTTTCAGTTGCCGGCCAGCGAAGGCTCGGTACTGGCGTTGGGCTGGGTGGCTGTCTGGGCCGTCCTTGCACTGTTTAATCCAGACCGGCAGTTTTGGCACGACGCCGTCTCAGGCACCCGCCTGATCAGCTGGAAAGCCCCCGAAAGCCCCAAACGCCTGGCACGGATGAGCAAACCCAAGCTCTGACATCACGTCCCAAGCCGATTCCCAAGTAGTGTCACAAACCTGCAAGACAATGCTGGGCATGCTGAAACCAACAACCATCGCCAACCCCCAAAAAACCCGCAAGGGTTTGAACCGCGTCTGGCACGCTCTGGGGTACTCGTTAGCGGGCTTGCGCGCAGGCTGGTACGAGACCGCTTTTCGCCAGGAGGCCATCGCCTCTGTGATCTTGCTGCCAACTGCTTTTTGGATGGGTAGCAACTGGGTCGAAAGCGTGTTGCTGGCGGGCACCGTTATCCTCGTCATGATTGTGGAGTTGCTCAATACCGGTATTGAAACCGCGATTGACCGAATTGGGCCAGAATGGCATGACCTGTCCAAGCGCGCCAAAGACATGGGCAGCGCAGCAGTGCTGCTGAGTATCCTGCTGTGTGCAGGGACCTGGATCCTGGCTATTTTTCAAAGACTGACGACGTGAACCAACCTAACTCAACACCTCACCCAAAACCCAACTTTTCGCTCTGCGTTTACTGCGGTTCGCGCCCTGGCAATCACCCTGAATTCACCAAAATTGCCCAACAAGTCGGCACGTGGATCGGCGCACACGGCGGGCAACTGGTTTATGGCGGTGGTCGCAATGGTTTGATGGGCACGGTGGCTGACGCGACCTTGGCTGCGGGTGGCCGGGTACTTGGCGTGATCCCCACGTCGCTGGTCGACAAAGAACAGGCGCATCACGGCTGCACCGAGCTGCATATTGTGGAGACCATGCACGAGCGAAAGCAGCTCATGGCCGAGCATGCTGATGCTTTTTTGGCGCTGCCCGGCGGTATCGGCACCCTGGAAGAGTTTTTTGAAGTCTGGACCTGGCGCCAGCTGGGCTACCACGACAAGCCGGTGGGCTTGCTCAATATGAACGGTTACTACGACAGCCTGCTGACGTTTTTAGCCACGTCTGTCAGCCAAGGTTTCATGCCGGACCGGCTGATGTCACTGGTCAGTGTGGACACCAAAGCAGAGCCTTTGCTTCAAACCCTGATACAGGCAGCAGGGCTGACGCGCAACAGACAGTGGCTGGATCAAATCTAGACTGCCGCGCCTTTAGCCGTTAAACAGCGGCTTCGTCCTGCTCGCCGGTGCGAATGCGCACCGTGTGCTCTACGCTGGTGATAAAAATCTTGCCATCGCCAATTTTTCCAGTGCGTGCAGCACGAATGATGGCCTCCACACAGCGGTCAACTTCTTCGGTTTTGACCACGACCTCGACTTTGACTTTGGGCAAGAAGTCAACGACGTATTCGGCACCCCGGTAAAGCTCTGTATGGCCTTTTTGACGGCCAAAGCCTTTGACCTCCGTCACGGTCAAACCCGTGACGCCGCATGCAGCCAGCGCTTCCCGGACTTCTTCGAGCTTGAAAGGTTTGAGAACGGCGGTGATTTGTTTCATGAAGTTGTCTTTTTGGGTCGTTGGTTCAGGATCGAAACTTGTTGGTGATAGGGTAGCGCCAATCTTTGCCAAAGCTCCTGTGAGTTACCCGGATGCCAACCGGCGCCTGCCGCCGCTTGTATTCGTTGATTTTGATCAAGCGCGTCACACGCTCGACCACCGCAGGTTCGAACCCGCCGGCAATGATGCTTTCGATGCTCTCATCATTTTCCATGTAGCGCGCCAAAATCGCGTCCAGCACCTCGTAGGGCGGCAGGCTGTCTTGGTCAGTTTGGTCGGCTTTTAGCTCGGCACTGGGTGGCCGTGTGATGATGCGTTCAGGAATCGGGCTTTGACCCGTGCCATACGGATCGTTGGCATTGCGCCAATGCGCCAACCTGAAGACCGTGGTTTTGGCCAAATCCTTGATGGCCGCGAAGCCGCCCGCCATGTCGCCATACAGCGTGCAGTAGCCAGTGGCCATTTCGCTCTTGTTACCGGTGGTCAACACAATCGCACCGAATTTGTTCGACAAAGCCATCAGCAGCGTGCCGCGAATCCGGGCCTGGATGTTTTCCTCGGTCGTGTCTTCAGCCCGGCCCTTGAAGTGATCGGCCAACGAGGCTTTGAACGCCTCAAACTCCGGGATGATGGATATCTCGTCGTAGCGTACCTTCATGCGCTCAGCCATCTCACGCGCGTCAATCCACGAAATGTCCGCCGTGTAAGGCGACGGCATCATCACCGTGCGCACCTTGTCAGCGCCTATCGCATCGACCGCAATCGCCAGCACGAGCGCCGAATCAATGCCGCCCGACAAACCCAGCAATGCGCCCGGAAAGCCGTTTTTACCCAAATAGTCCCGCACGCCCAGCACCAGCGCGTCCCATAGGTCAGCATCGTCACTTTGTTCAGGTTTCGTATTCGCTATTAATTCAGTAGCTGCTTGCGCCCGTATTTGTTGGTCTAAAGGCTGATTTGACCCATTTTTAGGAGCATTTTCAGCCGTTTTGACCGTTATTTCAAACAAATCTTCTTTAAAACTGGGTGCACGGCCTGCGAGAGTGCCATCGGCCAGCAGAGCAAACGAGCGACCCTCAAAAACGATCTCGTCTTGCCCACCCACCAGGTGCGCGTACACCAGCGGCAAGCTCACGGCCTGGGCGCGCAGGCGCATGGTCTGCTCCCGCTCACCACCTTTGCCAATGTGAAACGGCGACGCGTTGATCACCACCAGCAGCTCGGCGCCAGCATCTTTGGCACCCTGGGCGGGCGCGTCAAACCAGGCGTCCTCACAAATCAGCAACCCGACTTTCACGCCTTCTACGTCAAAGACGCAATCGTGGTTGCCCGGCGTGAAGTAACGCCGCTCGTCAAACACCTGGTAGTTGGGCAACTCTTGCTTCGCGTAGCTTGCCAGCACTTGCCCGTCGCGCAGAACCACGGCCGCGTTGTGCCGCCGCTGCACAGCCACGCTTTTCGTGCGCAGGCCATCGCCCGCCATCGCCGGGCTACCGACAACAACCGTCAAGCCCTTTAACCCAGCCAGCGCATGGGCCACCTGTTTCACGGCATCATCACAGGCTTGTATAAACGAGGTTCGCAAGAAGAGGTCTTCTGCCGCATAGCCACAAATGGCCAGTTCAGGTGTCACAACCAGCCGAACACCTGCGGCATAAGCAGAGCTTGCGGCATCAATGATTTTTTGAGCGTTGCCGGGCATGTCACCCACGCAGTAATTGAGCTGCAAAACGCAAATTTTGAGTAGCATTTATAAAACTAGTACAAGTCTAATGACGAAGAAAATTGATTATGTCATTCGGGTGCTGGATTCGCCGCTAGAGGTCAATGCCGCTGACTGGAATACGCTGCTGGCCTTGCAGTCCTCCGATGCAAGTTTGAACCCCTTCATGCGCCATGAGTATCTGGCTGCCATGCATGCGAGCGGTAGCGCCAGCCCCAAAACCGGTTGGACGCCGCGCTTCATCACCCTATGGGACGGTGACAAGCTAGCCGCAGGCTGCGCGCTGTACCTGAAAGACCATTCCTACGGCGAATACGTGTTTGACCACGCCTGGGCCAACGCCTACCACCAGCACGGCCTGCCGTACTACCCCAAGGCGCTGGTCGCGCCACCCTTCACGCCAGTGCCCGGTCCGCGCCTCTTGGCACGCAATGCGGCTGAACGCCTGCTGCTGGTCAAAGCCGTGATCGCCTGGTGCGAGGAAGAAAAGCTGTCGTCGCTGCATCTGCTGTTTTCCAGCGATGCAGACGTTTTGGCCAGTCAAGAGGCCGGTTTGATGCTGCGCCATACCGTGCAATTTCATTGGACAAATGTAGCCCCCACGCTTGTCGCTTCGCGTACTACGCTGCCCCCCGAGGGGGCCGCTGCGCCTGCGGCCTGGCAGAGCCAGTTCCGCGGCCCCAACTTGCTGGGAAGCACCCCTCGGCGCGAAGTTTATGGCTTTCGAAATTTCGACGACTTCCTGATGTCGTTGAGCCAAGAAAAACGTAAAAAAATCCGGCAAGAGCGTAAAAAAGTAGCGGATGCGGGCATCACCTTTCGCTGGGCGCTGGGCAAAGACATTTCAAGCGACGACTGGGACTTTTTCTACCGTTGCTACGAGCGTACTTACTACGAACACGGTAACGCACCTTACCTAAGCCGCGATTTTTTTCAACGCATGCAGGACACCATGCCTGAGAACTGGTTGATGTTCATTGCTGAACATGGCGAGGGCAACAGCAGGCAAAAAATAGCTACTAGTTTGATAGCTGCTTGCGCCCGTACTCATTGGTCTGAAGGCCAATTCAACACTCAAAAACAGCCTGAAAACCAGATTTTGACCGCCTACGGCCGTTACTGGGGCGCGTTGGCCCGGGTTGACTGCCTCCACTTTGAAGCCTGCTATTACCAACCGTTGCAATGGTGCATTGAACACGGCGTGGCCAGCTTTGAGGGCGGTGCGCAGGGCGAACACAAAATGGCACGCGCCCTGCTGCCGGTCAAAACCACCAGCGCCCATTGGCTGGCGCACCCGTCATTTGCCGACGCGGTGGAGCGCTTTTTAGAGCGCGAAGGCGCGGGCATCGCCAACTACATGGGCGAATTGGAGCAGCGAAGCCCGTTTAAATCGCCCGCACACTGACGTCGGTCTTGTTGTAATTTCACCATTTTGGACATTTTTTGCACCAAAATAAACAGAAATTCAAGTCTGAAACTTAAAATCCGACTTAGCTTGGTGCGGTACCGAGTTTCAACATAGGATTTCTAAATGAAAAAAATTCTGTCAGCCTGCGCAATCGCCGCAGCATTCGTAGCAGCCCCAGCTTTTGCTCAGGGCTATGTCGGTCTGGGTTTTGGTTCTTCCAAGATTTCTGGTTTTGACGGCATTGGCCTCAACGGTGGCAACACCAGCAAGGGCTTGGTCAAAATTTACGGTGGTTACCAATTCACGCCAAATTGGGGCGCTGAGCTTCAATACTCTGATTTGGGCAAGCGCGACATCACAGGTCTTGCAGGCACCACGGGGTCTTTCACCAGCTCACAATTCAGCCTTGCAGGTACCGGTACCCTGCCTTTGAACTCGGGTTTCTCCCTGCTGGGTAAGCTGGGCGTGTCGGGTAACCGCATCAACACCACGGGCAATGTGGTGACTGGCACTGGAAACAGCACCGGCGTTTTAGTTGGTATCGGCGCCGCGTACAGCATCACCCCAACGTTGTCAGTGCGCCTCGAGTATGAGAATTTTGGCAACATGGCCAAGGTTAACAACGGTAGCACTGTCCGCGCTGACGGCTACTCTATCAGCTTGAAATACGGTTTTTGATCTGCTGTTGTTTTCTTTAAAGCCGGGCTTGCCCGGCTTTTTCGTTTCTAGGCTGTCTCACTCGCGGCAAACCCCCATCCCGCGACCGCAATACCTCGGTTATCGTGCGTTCAGGAGAACTTAAGCATGAAATCCCTGACTGGCCTGGACGCCACCTTTCTTTATCTGGAAACCCCCGAGATGCCCATGCATGTCGGCTCCTTCAACTTGTGCGCGCTGCCGCCAGGTTTTAAAGGCAGTTTTCACAAAGCAGTCATCGAGCACATCGGCAGACGCATGCACTTGGCGCCGGTGTTCAGCCGCAAGCTGGTATTTATGCCACTGGATTTGGGTCACCCCATCTGGGTCGAGGCTGATTCGGTAGATATCGGCTATCACATTCGCCGCGCCGACCCTGCCAAAAAAGGCGCAGCACCTATGACCTTGGCTGCTGCGCACAAGTTGGTTGCAAAGTTGCACGCAGAATTAATAGATCGGCAATTCCCGCTCTGGGAGTTTTATGTTTTTGACCGCATCAAGCTGCCCGAATCTATGGGTGGCGGGCTGGTTGGCGGTTTCTTTTCAAAAATTCACCATGCCGCGCTCGACGGCAAAGGCGGCGTGATGCTGGCCAATGCGTTGCTGGACTTGTCGCCCGTCCCGCGCACGGTGACGCCGCCTGACCCAGCCAAACGGCGTACGCGTGAGTCTGATTTAAAAATCGGCAAGATGATTGGCTCAGTCTTTTCAAGCTCGCTGGGTCAATTGATGAAAGCTGCTAAATCGCTGCCGAGCGCAGCTGCCACTTTTGGCAGCACGCTGGCTCGGCAATCAACCAGCGGCAGTGCTCAAGGTGTCAAGGCAAAGATGCCGATGAAGCTGGCGCCGGCTACGCCCTTCAACGCAGGCATCACCACCGACCGTGTTTTTGTGACCGCTACCATCCCTCTGGCCGAATGCAAGGCCCTGGGCAAGGCAGTAGGCGGCTCGTTCAATGACATCGTGCTATGGATCTGCTCAACAGCGCTGCGCAACTATTTGACGCAACACCACAGCCTGCCCAAAAAATCACTGGTAGCCGCCATGCCGGTCTCGCTGCGTGATGCCGGCGAAGCTGGCGCCAAAGATGCCACTAACCTCGGCAACCAGGTCAGCATGACGCTGGTGGAGCTGGGCACCCACCTAGCGCATCCACTCAAGCGCATGAATGCCATCATGGCCTCGACAGCCAAAGTCAAAACATCGATGCAAAGCCTCAAAGGCCTGCTGCCCACTGACTACCCCTCGTTGTTGGCGCCATGGCTGGTGGGTGGCGCTGCCAAGATCGCATTGAACGCTTACGGCAAAAGCGGCATCGCCACCCGGTTGCCCACGCTGGCCAATTTGGTGATTTCAAATGTGCCTGGCGCACCCGTGCCTTTGTACTTAGCGGGGGCAGAGTTCTTGAGCTTTCACCCCCTGTCGATCATCATGCATGGGCTGGGGCTGAACATCACGATTCAAACCTACGCAGGTAGGGTCGATTTCGGCATCGTTGCCGACAAAAAGGCATTGCCGCATGCAACCGATCTAGCCAGTGCGATTGAGGCGGCGTTTGCTGAGGCGCGGGCGTTGTTGGCCACCACGCAGGACGCCGAAGTACCCTCCAAAAAGCCAATGGCCAAAAAGCCAGTCGCTAAGGCGACCCAAGAGGCGAAACTTGGGAAGTCTCTCGCGATAAAAACCCGTGCTCGCCGCGATACTCTTTCCAAATCCAAACCTGTCCCGACACCCAATGCTCCAAGCTATGGCAAAACCGCCGTCAAAAAAATCTCCCGCATCAAATCAGGCAAGCGCCCCACCCTCCAGCCTTGAA
Organism: Burkholderiales bacterium; assembly: GCA_038204335.1. Classification (GTDB taxonomy): domain Bacteria; phylum Pseudomonadota; class Gammaproteobacteria; order Burkholderiales; family Burkholderiaceae_C; genus Polaromonas. Next base: position 21,436 of record JBBRDA010000017.1, on the reverse strand, counting down.
GCCATGACGCCACACAACCAGCCACCCAGCGCCTGGTTGATGGCGCTTGAACTGCGTGCGTTTTGGGAGTTTGGCGCACTGCTTCCTTCATGGCCTTTGCTGGCACGCGCCCCCAAGGGCGATGGCCATGCCGTGATGGTGTTCCCGGGACTGTCGGCCAATGATGCATCGACTGTGCCGCTGCGCTATTACCTGCAATCGTTGAATTACAAGCCATGGGGTTGGGAGCAAGGTTTCAACTTTGGCCCGCGCGCCGGGGTGCTTGACGAAGCAAAAGCCAGCCTGGAGCGTACTTTTGAAAGCACAGGCAGCAAAGTCAGCCTGATCGGCTGGAGCCTGGGGGGCGTGTACGCGCGTGAATTGGCAAAGGAAATGCCGCACATGGTGCGCTGCGTCATCACGCTCGGAACGCCGTTTGCCGGCTCGCACAAGGCGACCAACGCTTGGCGTGTGTACGAGCTGACCAGTGGCCGCAAAATCGAGCATGAATCTGAAAGCTATGACCTGCCAACCGCACCTCCTGTGCCCACCAGCAGCATTTACTCACGCACCGACGGGGTGGTGGCCTGGCAGGCCAGCATTCAGGCGAGCAGCCGCGCAAATCCACAAACAGAAAACATTGAGGTCATCGCCAGCCATATTGGCTTGGGCTTGAACCCCAGCGCCTGGTGGGCGGTGGCAGACCGGCTGGCGCAAGCTGAGGCGGATTGGAAGCCCTTCTCAAGTGGTGAAAAAGGCCGCCTGCATGGTCTGCTCTACCCGGGAAAGAACTGAACTGGCGTAGCTCTTTGAGCTTGCCCCGCTCAGACCGACTGCGTCTTGCCGTAGTTGGCAATGCCGTCTGAAATCTCTTTGTGTGCAGCGTCAGGGCCTTCCCAGCCGCTGATTTTGACCCACTTGCCTTCTTCCAGGTCTTTGTAGTGCTCAAAGAAATGGGCAATGGTTTTAAGCCGCAGAGGGTTCATGTCTTCGGGCTTTTTCCAGTGGCTGTAAAGCGAACACTTTTTGTCCACCGGTACCGCCAACACTTTTCCATCTTCACCCGCTTCGTCGGTCATTTTTAAAATGCCGATCGCGCGGCAGGTCACAACGACCCCAGGAATCAACGGCACTGGCGTGATAACCAGCACATCTACCGGGTCACCGTCACCGCTCAAGGTCTGCGGTACGTAGCCGTAATTGGTCGGGTAGTGCATCGACGTGCTCATGAAGCGGTCTACAAAAATTGCGCCTGACTCTTTGTCAACCTCGTATTTCACCGGGTCTGCATTCATCGGGATTTCAATGATGACGTTGAAGGCCTCGGGTGCGTTTTTGCCGGGCGTGACTTTATCTAATGACATAGTGAGTTGGTGGTAAGGATTAAAAAAATGAAACGGTGAAATCGCAGACTAGGATTAACCCTCATTTTACTGATTCAGTCCTGACTAAACACGAACTTGTCATGTTTTCGCGTTAAATTTCGGGGGTTGGCCAATCGTCTCACGCATGAGCAACGAGGAAGCAGCGCAGCGGGTTGAGACGCATGCGTTTCAACTCTCCAAGCAAAAAACGTAGGAGATTTCAATATGACAGGTAACTCAGCGCTCATTTTGGCGCTAGTCTGCGGGTTTATCGCCGTCGGCTATGGCATCTGGGCACGCAGCTGGATTTTGGCCCAAGACGCAGGCAATGCGCGCATGCAGGAAATTGCCGCAGCCATTCAAACCGGTGCCGCCGCCTACTTGGCCCGGCAGTACAAAACCATCGCCATTGTTGGCGTGGTGCTGGCCGTGCTGATCGGCATTTTTCTGGACGCCAAAACGGCCATCGGCTTTGTTGTCGGTGCCGTGCTGTCAGGTGCTTGCGGCTTTATTGGCATGAACGTCTCGGTTCGCGCCAATGTGCGTACCGCACAGGCCGCGACCAAGGGCATTGGCCCTGCACTAGATGTCGCCTTCAGGGGTGGCGCGATCACTGGCATGCTGGTGGTGGGCTTGGGCCTACTGGGCGTGACGGCGTTTTACTGGTTTCTGGTCGGCAACGGCAACTACACGCCAGATAAAAAACTCGCTGATTTGCTCAACCCCCTGATCGGTTTTGCATTTGGCTCGTCCCTCATTTCAATTTTTGCGCGCCTGGGTGGCGGTATCTTCACCAAAGGTGCTGACGTCGGGGCTGACTTGGTTGGCAAGGTCGAGGCAGGCATCCCTGAAGACGACCCACGCAACCCGGCCGTGATTGCCGACAACGTGGGCGACAACGTCGGTGACTGCGCCGGTATGGCGGCCGATTTGTTTGAAACCTATGCCGTAACGTTGATTGCCACCATGGTACTGGGCGCGTTGCTGGTCGCAGCCAGCCCGGTGAATGCCGTGCTGTACCCGCTGGCTTTGGGCGGGGTATCGATCATCGCGTCCATCATCGGTTGCTTTTTCGTCAAGGCCACACCAGGCATGAAGAACGTCATGCCTGCGCTTTACAAAGGCTTGGCGATTGCCGGTATTTTGTCTTTGGTCGCGTTTTACTTCGTCACGATCTGGCTGATGCCCGACAACGCGATTACCGCCACAGGTAGCCAGATGAAGCTGTTTGGCGCTTGCGCCGTCGGCTTGGTTTTAACCGCGGCCTTGGTGTGGGTGACCGAGTACTACACCGGCACCCAATACGCGCCGGTCAAGCACATTGCACAAGCATCGACCACTGGCCATGGCACCAACATCATTGCGGGCTTGGGCGTGTCGATGCGCTCTACTGCCTGGCCCGTCATTTTTGTGTGTATCGCCATTTTGGTGTCGTACAAGCTGGCAGGCTTGTTCGGTATTGCGATTGCCGCAACGTCAATGCTCAGCATGGCCGGTATTGTGGTCGCGCTGGATGCGTACGGCCCTATTACCGACAACGCTGGCGGCATTGCCGAAATGGCTGAAATGCCGGCTGAGGTGCGCGCCGTGACCGACCCGCTAGATGCGGTTGGCAACACCACCAAGGCTGTGACCAAAGGCTACGCGATTGGCTCAGCCGGTTTGGCAGCGCTGGTGCTGTTTGCAGACTACACCCACAAGCTGGAAAGCTACGGCAAAGCCATCAGCTTTGATTTGAGCGACCCGATGGTCATCGTCGGTTTGTTTATCGGCGGCCTGATTCCCTATCTGTTTGGTGCGATGGCGATGGAAGCCGTGGGCCGCGCTGCCGGTAGCGTGGTGGTTGAAGTACGCCGCCAGTTTGCTGATGGCCTGATCATGGCAGGCAAACGCAAGCCTGACTACAGTGCCGCGGTGGACATGCTGACCACCTCAGCCATCAAGGAGATGATTGTTCCGTCACTGCTGCCAGTCGTCGTACCGATTCTGGTCGGCCTGCTGCTGGGCCCCAAAGCGCTGGGTGGCATGCTGATGGGCACCATCGTGACCGGCTTGTTTGTAGCGATTTCAATGTGTACCGGCGGCGGCGCCTGGGACAACGCCAAAAAGTACATTGAAGACGGTAACCACGGCGGCAAGGGCTCTGACGCACACAAAGCGGCCGTGACTGGCGACACGGTAGGCGACCCCTACAAAGACACCGCCGGCCCAGCCGTCAACCCGCTGATCAAAATCATCAATATCGTGGCGCTGCTGATCGTGCCGCTGGTGGTTAAAGTCCACGGCGGCGATGCGCCAGCACCCAGCGCGACCATGGCAGCACCTGCGGCCATCAGCGCCCCTGCTGCCACCGTGATGGCACCTGCTATGCCAGCGCCAGCACCCAAGCAGGCACCCGATGCGGCAGCAACGCCAACACCTGCCGCGGCAGTGTCAGCACCCAAGTAAGCCAAATACGAAGGCCGCTGCCTTTGTCTGGAAAACCCGCCACGGCGGGTTTTTCTTTTTCTGACTGGAGAAAAACGCTATGTTATTTATAGCTGCTAGCGCCCGTATTCATTGAGCCAAAGCCATATTAGACACCTGAAATTAACCTGAAATCAGCGGTTTCGATGGTTTTTGTCGCAAAATAGCCCGATGCAACTCAACTACATCGCCAACTCCTCTGTCCCCTCGGCTTCAGGCAAAACCATCCCAGTGTTGGATCCTTCAGACGGTCAAGTGTTTGACGAAATCCAGCGTAGCAATGCAGCGGACATTCACAACGCCGTGCTAGCTGCGCGCGACTGTTTTGACTTGGTGTGGCAGCACATCACCGCCGCCGAGCGCGGACGCTTGCTGATGAGGCTATCGAACAAAATCGCCGAACATGCAGACGAGCTGGCTTTGCTGGAGCAACGCGATTGCGGCAAACCCGTGAAGCAAGCCAAGGCCGACGCTGCCGCGCTAGCGAGGTACTTTGAGTTTTATGCCGGCGCGTGCGACAAACTGCACGGCGACACCATTCCTTACCAAAACGGCTATAGCGTGATGACCTGGCGCGAGCCGCATGGCGTGACGGGGCACATCATTCCGTGGAACTACCCGATGCAGATTTTTGGCCGCAGCGTGGGCGGTGCACTGGCAGCGGGCAATGTGTGCGTCGTCAAACCTAGCGAGGACGCGTGCTTGTCCTTGATTCGCGTCGCGCAATTGGCAGCCAGCGTTGGCTTTCCGGCAGGCGCCATCAACATCGTGACTGGCTACGGCCACGAGGTGGGCGACGCGTTGGCCAGGCACGCAGGCACTGACCACATCAGCTTTACTGGCAGCCCGAGTGTGGGCACCTTGATTCAACAAGTCGCCGCCGCGCGCCATTGCCCGGTCACGCTAGAGCTGGGCGGCAAAAGCCCACAAATCGTCTTTGCTGACGCCAATTTAGATGAAGCTATCCCCACCATCATCAACGCGATCGTGCAGAACGCTGGGCAAACCTGCTCGGCAGGCTCAAGGCTGTTGGTCGAACAAAGTATTTACGAGCCTTTGCTTGAGCGGCTGGGAAAAGCCTTTGAAGCGCTGCGCGTCGGCCCAGCTGCGATGGATTTAGACGTTGGACCGCTGATTCGCCAAAGCCAACAGCAGCGCGTTTGGGACTTTTTAAGCGACGCCCAAGTCGCAGGCATACCGATGGTGGCGCAGGGCCAAATTGTTGACGAGGCACCCGACACAGGCTTCTACCAAGCCCCCACCCTGCTGCGCGACGTACCGGTGATGCACCGCCTGGCGCAAGAAGAAGTGTTTGGCCCGGTATTGTGCGCCATGCCCTTCAAAGACGAAGCCCACGCCATTGAGCTGGCCAATGCCACCCAGTTTGGTCTGGTGGCCGGGGTGTGGACGCAGGACGGGGCAAGGCAGTTCCGTATGGCCAAACGCGTTAAAAGTGGCCAGGTTTTCATCAACAACTACGGCGCAGGCGGCGGGGTGGAGCTGCCTTTTGGCGGCGTGAAGTCGTCTGGATATGGGCGTGAGAAGGGGTTTGAGGCGTTGCGTGGGTTTACGACGCTGAAGACGGTGGCGTTCAAGCATGGGTAAGGCATGGGTCCTAAATTCAGCATGAAGTTGGGATGATCGGTAACTGTCTGTAGACTGATGAGTACCAGCACTAAAGCCTTCATTTAAATGCCGATTCAAAAACTCATCATCTCCAGCTTAGTCTCAGCCTCATTTTTATTAGGTTCAGTATTTGCCGCAGACAAACCAGCCACGCTAGCAGAAGTTGAAAAGCTGCAAGAGCAGGTTCGAGTTATCGACAAGGATTTGACAGTTCTAAAAGAAGGTGCCAACTTAAAAATTGAGGCTTTAGAAAAGCGTCAGAACGAAATCACCGCCCAGCAAGCCAATAGCTTGGCGGCTATTTCAATTCAAACGACGACCGTTGGAAACTACATTGCAATCACTAGTATTGTTGTGTCAATCTTGGTCTTAGGCGCGGGCTTTATCACCTACTTTGGCGCAACCCGCAAAGCCAAAGACGAGGCCCGGGAGGCGTCAGAAAAATGGTTTAACGACAATGAGCTTGGGCTGAGAAAGCAAATCGCCGACCTTAAAAGGCAAGCGGACGAAGCAACTTCACAAATTGGCCACGAAGTGAATAAAGTCGCTGCAGCTTCAACCACGGCACAAGCAGATATTCAGGTGACCGCGGCTCAAGCAACATCTGTCCTTAACGCGTCCAATGCCGACATAACAGGGCAAGCAGCGACAACGGCTGATCCGCAGGCGGTCAAAGTTGTACGCGATGCGAAAGAAGCCCTAAAAACCAAACCAGAATCAGAATTCACAGCTGAAGATTTCTTCGCAAAGGGATTGGCATATTTCACCGAACTGAATTACCAATCAGCCTTGGAGGCCTTCAAGGCTGCGTCTGCAGCGCTTAGCCCCTCTGCAACCAACAAGCAAAAAGCGCAATACCTGTTCGCCCAAGGCGTCACGCTGGGTGCGCTGGGCAAGTCTGATGAAGCTATTACCGTATACGACGCGCTCGACCAGCGTTTTGGCAATGACACCGCCCCGGCTGTGCGGGAGCAAGTGGTCAAAGGGCTTGTCAACAAAGGCGTTAGGCTGGGTGCGCTCGGCAAGTTTGATGAAGCTATTACCGTATACGACGCGCTCGACCAGCGTTTTGGCAATGACACCGCCCCGGGTGTGCGGGAGCAAGTAGTTCGCACTTTCAACGGCAAAGGTTTTGCGCAAATCATGTTGGCTAAACAGCGCTGGGCTGAGGCGACGCTGCGCAGCGAGTATTTAGCGGCTGCTGTTACGGTTTTGCAGCGCAGTTTACTGGAATGCGCAAAAGATGACCGCGCTATGGTTTCTGGTAACTTGGGCTACGCGCAATTTTTGTCTGGCCAGCAGGAAGCAGCTGAAGCAGCAACGCTAAAGTGCTTGCAACTGGGCGGGCAAAAGTCGCTTGACGCCCAACTTGCAGACGCGAAGCTTCACCGCGTTGAGCCGGAGGATATTGACTATGAGATATTACTCAACCGTCTATGGGCGTCTTTCAAACCAGATCAGGAAACATAAAACTTGAGAGTCGCTATTTTTCTACATCAAAATTAGTTGTAAGCTAATAAAAACAGGCGCAAGCAGCTCCTAAATAAATAGTAAATTAACTACTAGTAAATTGATCCATATGAGACTTAAAAACAAATCCATCATCGTCACAGGCGCGGGCAGCGGCATTGGTGAAGGCATTGCCCGGCGACTGGCGGCTGAAGGCGCGCAGGTCATCGTGAACGACATCAACGTCGCCATGGGCGAGGCGGTGGTCGCTGCTATTGTCAAAGCGGGCGGCACAGCTTCGTTCTTCAAAGCAGACGTCACCGCATCGAGCGATGTCAAAGCGCTGGTATCAGCGGCAGTTGAGCGCTACGGCAAGCTCGACGTGATGGTCAACAACGCGGGCTGGACACATCGCAACCAACCCGCACTCGACGTGAGTGAGGACGACTTTGACAAGTGCTATGCCATCAACGTCAAAAGCATCTACCTCTCGACAATTCACGCTACGCCAGTTTTCAGGGCGCAGGGGGGCGGTAGCTTCATCAATATTGCTTCCACCGCAGGCGTGCGCCCTCGCCCGGGCTTGACTTGGTACAACGGCAGCAAGGGCGCGGTCATTACCACCTCCAAATCCCTCGCCGCCGAACTTGGGCCTGACAATATTCGGGTGAACTGCATCAACCCGGTGTTCAACCCCGACACCGGTTTGTCGGCCGAATTTGCTGGTGGGCCGCTTGACGAAGAGCGCAAAGCCAAGTTCAGAAGCAGCATCCCGCTGGGGCGGTTTTCAACGGCACTCGACGTAGCCAACGCAGCGCTTTACCTGGCCAGCGACGAAGCGGACTTTATCAGCGGCGTGTGTATTGAGGTTGATGGCGCGCGCTGCGTCTAGCCAAGCTGAAAATAGCGACAATGGCTTGGCCATGCTAGAAAAAGTCATCCCCGTCGCAGACATCCGCCATGCCAGCCGCGTTCCGGTGGTCCCTGCGCATTTGATCACCCCAACCGGACTGTTGAGCGACACCCGCGCCCGCCCACTGCGCGACCTGCGTATCAGCGTGACCGACCGCTGTAACTTCAGGTGTAGCTATTGCATGCCGAGCGAAGTGTTCAACAAGGACTATGCGTTTTTGCCGCAAACTTCGCTGCTGAGTTTTGAGGAAATTGCGCGACTGGCCCGTATTTTTGTTGCGCATGGCGTTGAGAAAATTCGCCTGACGGGCGGTGAGCCCTTGCTGCGAAAAAACCTCGAAGTGTTGATAGAGATGCTGGCCAGCATGACCACGGTAGCTGGCAAACCGCTGGACATCACGCTGACTACCAATGCGTCGCTGCTGGCTAAAAAAGCTCAGTCTTTGAAGGACGCAGGTTTGCAGCGCGTCACCGTCAGCCTAGACGCGATGGACGACGCCATTTTCAGGCGCATGAATGATGTGGATTTCCCTGTGGCTGATGTGCTGCACGGGATTGAGGTGGCGAACAAGGTGGGTTTGCTCCCGATCAAGATCAACATGGTGGTCAAGCGCGGCACAAATGATCAAGAAATTTTGCCGATGGCCAAGCACTTTCGCCATTCAGGCAATGTTCTCCGCTTTATTGAATACATGGATGTGGGTGCCACCAACGGCTGGCGCATGGACGAAGTTTTACCGTCTGCCCAATTGATTCAGCGCATCAATGCTGAATTCCCTGTGTTGGCGATTGACGCCAATTACCTAGGCGAAACCGCTGAGCGCTGGCGTTATACCGATGGTGGCGGTGAGATTGGCGTTATATCAAGCGTCACACAAGCCTTTTGCAGCGACTGCAACCGTGCCAGGTTGTCGACCGAAGGCAAGCTGTTTTTATGCCTGTTTGCGAGTCAGGGGCACGACTTGCGCGCACTGCTGCGGGGAGACTACGGCGACGATCAGATTTCAAGCGCGGTGGCAAACATCTGGCACAAGCGCGATGACCGCTATTCTGAATTGAGAGCAGCACTGCCTGCTGATACGCAAGCAAGCGACGGAAAAAAGCGCGTCGAAATGAGCTATATCGGAGGTTAAATTTGCACAACGACGACATCACACCCCCCATCTATATTGAAGCCATCACCGCCGTCATTCTGGCGGGTGGCCGGGGTTCGCGCATGGGTGGCGCCGACAAGGGCTTGCAAAACTTCAACGGTGTGCCTTTGGCGCTGCACACCTTGCTCAGGCTCAGCCCACAGGTCGGCGATGTGATGATCAATGCGAATCGAAATCTGGCGGCCTATGAATCGTTTGGCGTGCCGGTGTGGCCCGACAGTACCGGCATGGGTGACTTTGCCGGGCCGCTGGCGGGTTTTATGACTGGACTGGAACGCTGCGAAACACCGTATTTACTCACCGTACCCTGCGACACACCGCTGTTCCCGCATGACTTGGTGGCGCGGCTGGCCGAGGCACTTGAACAGCAGGCAGCCGACTTTGCCGTGGCAAGCGCCCCCGAAGAAGATGGCCAGTCACGCCCACAACCCGTGTTTTGCCTGATGGGCACAAAGATGCTGGAAAGCCTGCAGCGGTTTACCCAAAGCGGCGGCCGCAAGATAGACGCCTGGACCGCGCAGCACAAAGTTGCGCATGTCCCATTTAATTTGCCGGGCGACGACGCAAAGGCGTTTTTCAACGCCAATACGTTGGCAGAGCTACACCAGCTCGAATCGCAGCAATCGTGAAGACACTGGCTCAGATCGCGGCTGAACTGCAAGGCTACGACCCGCAGGCACTGCCCGCTGATGATGTCTTGCGGTTTCTGTCAAAACTCGTCTCGCCAGTTCAAGACACTGGCGATGTCCCTTTGTTTGAAGCGCTCGGACGGGTCCTGGCTGCTGATGTCATCAGTCCCTTTGACGTACCGCCGCATGACAACTCAGCGATGGACGGCTACGCGTTTGATGGCCAACAGCTGGGGCTTGATGCTTTGACTTTAGACGTGATCGGCACCGCGTTTGCGGGCAAGGCATGGCAAGGTGATGTCGGCGCGGGTCAGTGCGTCAAGATCATGACCGGTGCGATCATGCCGACAGGCCTGGACAGTGTCGTCCCGCAAGAGATGGTGGTAGCAGAAGGCAAGCGCATGACCATTGCGCCCCAGCTTTTAAAACGCGGCGACAACCGACGCCACCGAGGTGAAGATCTGGCTGAGGGTAAGGCAGCGCTCTTAAAAGGCGAGCTTCTCACGCCAGCCAGACTTGGCCTAGCAGCCTCTTTAGGCCTAAAAACGGTACTTTGCTACCGCCAGCTTCGAGTCGCCTATTTTTCAACCGGCGACGAGATTTTGTCGCTCGGGGAGCCGCCGCGTGAGGGTGCTGTGTACGACAGCAACCGGTTCGTGATCTTCGGCCTCTTGAGCCGGCTGGGTTGCCAGGTGATTGATATGGGCGTGGTACGTGATGACCCGGCAGCATTGAAAGCTGCTTTCAAGCAAGCGGCTCTACAGGCTGATGCCATCATCACTTCGGGCGGCGTAAGCGTGGGCGAGGCAGACCATACCAAAGCCATCATGAGGGAGCTGGGAGATGTGGAGTTCTGGCGAATTGCGATGCGTCCGGGTCGCCCGATGGCCGTTGGACGTATCGAGAAGCCCGTTTCTGAATCGGATTTAGATGACAAATCGGGCTCTAAACCAATAAATACGGGCGCAAGCAGCTATCAAAATAATAGCTCCGTGAATCCCTGTATTTTGTTCGGGCTGCCTGGCAATCCAGTCGCAGTGATGGTGACGTTCTTGGCGTTTGTACGCCCTGCCCTGTTGCAGATGATGGGTGCAAACACGGTTCCGCAGCCGTTGCTGAAAGCGCGTAGCCAAGAGCCCATGCGAAAAAAACCAGGCCGAACTGAATACCAACGCGGCTGGGTTTCCACCGCTGCTGACGGGGCGCTTCAGGTCAAAACCACAGGCAACCAGGGTTCAGGCGTTTTGAGCTCGATGGCTCAAGCCAATGGTTTGATTGTTTTGCATCACTCTCAAGGCAATATTGCCGAGGGTGACCCCGTCGACGTATTGATGTTTGACGGCATCATTTAGCAATGTACTCAGGATGAACCATTGCTGAATCTGGTTCTTCTTTAGCCACGGTCGTATTTGCCCCAGGTATCGCCTTACGTGCAAACAAGGTGTACATGGTGGGAACCACAAAAATCGTCAGCAAGGTCCCAAACGACATTCCGCCCACAATCACCCAGCCGATCTGAACGCGGCTTTCAGCACCTGCGCCGGTGGCCAGCGCCAGCGGCACAGCACCCAGCACCATCGCACCTGTCGTCATCAGAATCGGGCGCAAGCGCTGGCTCGACGCCTTGATCAACGCATCAACCATGTCCATGCCGCCAGCGCGCAACTGGTTGGTAAATTCAACAATCAAAATGCCGTGCTTGGTGATCAAACCTACCAGCGTGATCAGGCCAATCTGCGAATAAACATTGAGCGAGCCGCCTGACCACTTGAGAGCCATCAGCGCACCAATCATCGACAAGGGCACAGACAGCATGATGACCAGCGGATCGACAAAGCTTTCAAACTGAGCCGCCAGCACCAAAAAGATGAAGACCAGCGCCAACACAAACACCACGACCAGCGCACCTTGGGAATTTTTAAACTCGCGCGACGTACCGTTCAAGTCGGTGGTGTAGCCTGTTTTCAGCACCTTGGCAGCAGTAGCGTCCATGAAGGTCAGCGCTTCGCCCAACGAATAATCTGGCGCCAAACTGGCGGTGATCGACACTGAGCGGCGCTGGCCAAAGTGGTTGAGCTCGCGCGGCGACACGCTTTCGCGAATTTTGACCAAAGCAGACAACGGAATCATGGTGTCGTTGCGGCCGCGAACGTAGATCCGTTCAATGTCTTCTGGCGTGGTGCGCCCCCGTGCCTCGGTTTGCACAATCACGTCGTACTGTTCAGCGTCGCGCTTGTAGCGCGTCACGTTGCGCCCGCCCAGCACGGTTTCGACCGCTTTGGCAACTACCTCGACGCTCACCCCCAAGTCGGCAGCCTTGTCGCGCACAACCTCAATCCGCAGCTCGGGTTTGTTCAAACGCAGGTCCACATCGGGTGAAACGATGCCCGGATTTTTCGCGATTTCTTCCATCATCTGGCGCGCGACCGCGCTCAGATTCTGGTAGCTGTCTGATGTTTGAATCACAAAGTTCACGGGTCGCTCACGAAAACCCTGACCCAAAGATGGCGGCGTGATGGTAAACACAGTGACGCCCGGCAGACCACCAAATTTAGGTTGTAATTCACGCGCCATCTCAAGCGTGGTGCGCTTGCGATCTTCCCAGTCAACCGTGCGGTACACCACGCTACCCTGCGCCACTGTTGGGTTGCCGACGTTGGCGAAAATCCGGTCAAACTCTTTGTAAGGCTGGCCAATTTTTTCAATCGCCTGCGCGTAACGGTTGGTGTAGTCCAGTGTGGCACCGTCAGGCGCCGTGATATTTGCCAGAATCACGCCCCGATCTTCAAGTGGTGACAACTCTTGCTTCATGGTCGGGAACACGAGCACAAGCGCTCCTGCGCAGGCCAACATCACGCCAACTACCAGCCAGCGCGCTTGCAATACCGCAGCTTTCAAGCGCTGGCCCAAACCGGGTTTATCAAGGCTTGAGCCGCTAACTGGCACCCGCGCCGTCACCACCCAACGCAATGCCGTCCCATAGCGATCCGACATGCGAGTTAACAGCACTTCCATGGCCCGGTCAAACCAATTCGGTTTGGGGTTGTGCTTGAGCAGTTGGCTGCACATCATCGGGGTCAATGTCAACGCCACAAAACCTGACACCACCACGGCCCCGGCAAGCGCCAGCGCGAACTCTACAAACAGCCGGCCGGTACGCCCCGGCGTAAAGGCCAGCGGCGCGTACACCGCCACCAACGTCGCCGTCATGGTGACGACGGCAAAGCCAATCTCACGCGCCCCCTTGATACTGGCCGAGAAAGGATCCATGCCTTCTTCAATGTGCCGAAAAATATTCTCGAGCATCACAATCGCGTCATCGACCACCAGTCCGATAGCCAAGACAAGCGCCAGCAAAGTCAGCGTGTTGATGGAAAAGCCCGCCAGCGCCATCAAGGCAAAGGTGCCGACCAGGCTGACAGGAATAGTGATGATGGGAATCAATGACGCGCGCAAAGTGCGTAAGAAAACAAAGATGACCAGTGCTACCAGAATCACCGCCTCGGCGATCGTTTTATAAACGTTTTGAACCGAGCGATCAATGAATACGGAATTGTCGTTGGCGATGTCAATCTGCATGCCAGGCGGCAGGTCAGCTTTGAGCTTGGGAATCGCCTCGCGTACGCCTTTTGACAAATCCAGCGGGTTGGCAGTCGCCTGACGAATCACCCCCACCGCGACAGCGGCGCGTCCGTTCAGGCGCACGGCCGTTCTTTCTTCGGCAGCAGCTTCCTGCACCCGCGCCACATCGCGCACCTTGACGCTGAAACCGTTGACATTCTTCACCACAATATCGCCAAACTGCGCGGGACGGATCAGGTCAGTTTGCGACGTAACACTGAACTCCCGTTGCTGCGATTCAATGCGCCCGGCTGGCAGCTCAAGATTGCTGCGGCGGATCGCGTCTTCAACATCTTGCGTGGTGAGCCGGTACGACGCCAGTTTGTCGGTGTCCAGCCAGACCCGCATGGCGTATTTTCGTTCGCCAAAAATTCGCACATCTGCTACACCGGTCACGGTTTGCAGACGCGACTTCACCACCCGGTTGATCAGGTCATTAATCTGTAGCTGGGTCTGGGTTTCACTGCTGAAAGCCATGAAGATGACTGGAAAGGCATCTGCCTCGACCTTGGCAATCACGGGTTCTTCAATCGCCTGCGGCAATCGATTACGCACGCGAGAGGTACGGTCGCGTACCTCGGCGGCGGCGGAATCGGCGTCTTTTTCAAGCCTGAAACGCACCGTGATCTGACCTTGCTCGGCGCGGCTGATCGATGTGATGACATCGACGCCATCAATGCCGGCAATCGAGTCTTCGAGAGGCTTGGTAACTTGGGACTCAATGACTTCAGCCGATGCGCCGGCATATCGCACGCTGACGGTCACAACAGGCTCGTCAATCTTGGGGTATTCGCGCACCGTCAAGCGGTTAAAGCTGACCGCACCAATCAGCACGATCAGCAAAGACAAAACGGTCGCGAATACCGGACGACGAATCGAAATCTCAGCTAGCTGCATGACAAAACCCCTGTTTTACGTTGGCAGACCGACATCAGGCGGGTTTGCGTGATGGCTTGCCCTTGGCCTTGTCGTCTGCCAACTGCTCGTCGCATGGATTGGGGCCTTTGGCCTTAGGCGATGCAGGTTTGCCACTGGCAACTGGCCCTTTGGCCGCTTGCGCAGAAGCGGGCGCAGATGGCGCAACCGCTGCCGGGGCTAAAGCTACCGATGCCGCAGGTGCAGCGGCAACAGCACTGGATGCAGTGGGTCTGGCCGCACCAGATGCAGCACCTGAAGATGCGTCACTCGGCCTGCCGGGGCGAGGGCTGTTCAAGTCGACCACGGTAACAGTCATGCCATCACGCTGCACCCTTTGTTGGCCCGCAACCACCACGGTGTCACCAATCTCAAGGCCCTCAAGAACCTCAACCTTGCCAGGGCTGCGTATACCGAGTTTGACTTCCACCCGTTGGCTTGTGAGGTTCGGAGTTGTACGGCCTGGGGGCGTCTCCCCCGGCACCAGCCGAATAACAAACTGCTTGCCGCCTTGCGGAACAATCGCTTCTTCGGGAATGACGCGTGCATTCTCACGCACACCAAACACCGTATTGACCCGCGCAAACATGCCGGGCCTGAGCTGTGATTGGCGGTTATCAATACAACCCCGAATGCCGACTGAGCGGCCATTGGCATCTATCAGAGGGTCAATCGCCTGAATTTTTGCGCTGTATTTGCGGCCAGGCAGGGCATCCATGTCGAGCATGGCCGTTTGGCCGCGCTTGACCTTGGACTGAAACCGCTCTGGCAGCCTGAAATCCACAAAAATTGCATCAATGTCTTCGATGTTGACGATGTCGGCGCCGTCTTTCAAATAGTCGCCCACATTGACCAGCCGGATACCAGCGATTCCGTCAAATGGCGCAACGATTTTCAACCGGTCAGCCGTGGCTTTGGACAAGGCCAACCTTGCCTGCGCGACCTGCAAATTAGCAGCGCTTTCATCCAGCGAACGCTGGCTGACGAAGTTTTGCGCTACCAGTTCCTGATTGCGTTTTTGATTGGCTTGGGCAATCGACAGCTCGGCCATGCTTTGCTGGATTTGGGCTTGCGGCAATTGGTCGTCAAACTGCACAAGTACCTGGCCCTTTCTAACCCGCTGCCCGTCTGTGAAGTTGAGCTGGGTGATACGGCCGCTGACTTCAGGCCGCAGCACAACACCCCGACGAGACCGCAAACTGCCGACAGCCTGGGTGTCATCCGTCAGGCGGGCGACCTCCACTTTGGCCACTTCCACAGACGGCGGCCGACCGCCGCCTGGCCCGCTGGCAGCCGCCTGCGGCGCACCTGCGGCGGGGCCAATCGCACCTGGCGAAGATGCTGTATTGCCATTTTTAGGCTGCTGATACCACCAGGCTGCACCTGATGCCACCGCGATCCCGACGACTGCTACTGTTGAATAGATTATTTTAGAAGCCATGCTTTGAGTGCCGTGAAGTTGCCAATTTGTTATCAGTTGAAACAACCTTCCAATGTATCAGCACCGGCACCTTGAGTTAGCGATGAAGGTTATCTGAAAGTCAAACTGTGCAGCGACTTTACAACGACTTTACGAGGTGAAGGAGTAAAAGCTATGCATACTTATGGTGCATGGGGAACGGCGCGATGCAAAGTGGTCAAGACAATGCCGTTCTTGATCAACTTTTTCTCAAAGCTAACTCAACCCCTTTATTGGCCAAGCCGTCGGCGCGCTCATTGCCGGGGTCACCCGCATGGCCTTTGACCCAGCGCCAATCAATCTTGTGGCCGCTGTTGGCTACGATGGCGTCAAGCCTTTGCCATAAGTCAACATTTTTAACGGGCGCTTTGGCCGCAGTTTTCCAGCCCCGCGCTTTCCAGCCGTGAATCCACTCGGTGATGCCTTTGCGCACGTATTCACTGTCGAGATACAGAGTGACGCTGCAAGGCCTTTTTAGCGCCGTCAGCGCCTCAATAACGGCTGACAGCTCCATCCGGTTGTTGGTGGTGCCCAGCTCACCGCCAAAAATCTCCTTTTCAACACCGCCCTGGCTGAGCACCGCACCCCACCCGCCAGGACCGGGGTTACCTTTGCAGGCACCGTCGGTGTAAATCACCACGGTCTGGCCTGAAGAGTTTTGCTGCAGCTCGGTCATGTTCGTTTTTCTGAGTGTTCGGTCATTAAATGGAGGTTGGGCTCTTTATTGGCTACAGCCGCAGGGGCGGCGGCCACTGACTTGCGGGTTTTCCAAGCGGGCTCCAGCAAACGCATGCCACGCACACGCTTGACCGCCACCAAAAAATAAACCGCCCCAAAAATGGGCCACCAGCGTCCGCCAGCCTTGTCCATCCACTCAAAGCGGGAGAGCCATTTGTCGGTTGCAAAGGCTGGACGGTAGCAACCAAACCGCCCTGACTCGACTTCAAAATTCAACAGCCGCAGCCAGTCGCGCAAACGCCAATAGCCAATAAATTCTCCAGCCTCAGGGAGAAACAAGTCAGAGCGGCCAAAGCGCTGGTAGAAATGCGCGCGCCTCTGGCGCATGGCCCACAAGCTGGTGGGGTTCAAACCACTGATGACGACGCGGCCTTCAGGAACCAGCACGCGCTCCACCTCGCGCAGTGCGGCATGAGGGTCCTGGCTTAACTCCAATGTATGCGGCAACACCAGCAGATCCAGGCTGTTGGCTGGAAATGGCAGAGCGCTGGCATCTGTGACGAGTGCGGCAAAAGCTGCTTTTCGCGGGGAACTTGCAGCGTCCTGCGCAGTCCCAACCAGGGGGGCGTGCTGAAACGAATCTGCCGCCAGCCACTGGTGCGGCATGCGGTTGGCTTGAAGCGTGTTTAATTCAGCAAAGCCTAGCTGCAGCGCGTGATAGCCAAAGATATCGCTCACAGCTTGGTCAAATTGCTCGCGCTCCCACCCCAGCAGATACTCGCCGGGAGGGGTTTTCAGCCAGTCAGTCAAACTTATAATTTCACAACTCCTCAATACCCATAGATGTTGACTTTAATTCCCATCCCCGCATTTGCAGATAACTACCTGTGGTTGCTGCATGATGGCCAGCAAGCGCTGGTGGTGGATCCAGGTGACGCAACACCAGTGCTACGCGTGCTGCAAGACAATGACTTGAAACTAGACACAATTTTAGTCACGCATCACCACGCAGACCATACCGGGGGTATTGACACTTTGCGCCATCAGACCGGTGCCAAAGTGTATGGTCCCGCCAGCGAGATCATCCCCGAGCCGTTTACACCGCTCCATGAGGGCGACACTGTCCACGCCCTCGGGCTAGACTTTCATGTCATTGATGTCCCCGGTCACACCTCGGGCCACATCGCCTACTACACGCCGGACATGGACGGCAAACCTTTGCTGTTTTGTGGCGACACACTGTTTTCAGGCGGTTGCGGCAGACTGTTTGAGGGCACGCCGAAGCAAATGTTGGCATCGCTCGACAAGCTGGCGGCTTTGCCAGGTCACACCATGACCTGCTGCACCCATGAATACACCTTGAGCAATTTACGTTTTGCAGTAGCCGTTGACCCAGACAATCAAGCATTGGCCGACTACCAGTTACATTGTGAAAAACTGCGCGAACTGCATCAGCCCACATTGCCCACCTCGATTGCCCAAGAACTGTTGATCAACCCGTTCTTACGCACCCGTCAACCAGCTCTTATCTCTTCTGCACAGCATTTTGATGCAGCAGCCCGCGACGAAGTTTCAGTATTTGCCGCCATCCGGCAGTGGAAAAACCAATTCAAATGACCCTTCATCACCTGTCCGCCACGCTGCTCTGTTTTGCCTTTTTGGCGGGCTGCGCGAGCAAACCTGGCATGCCGGGGGACCCGGTGATACCCGTCTCGGGGGTGGCCGCGCCCGCACCGGAAATACCCGGCGGCCCACTAAAAAGCATCACGCCAAGTCAGATCAGTGGCTTGAAAATCACGCCTGCCGAGCCTCCAAAAGAATTGTGGGATCGCATTCGCCGTGGCTATGCCATGCCTGATTTACAAGATCCGCTGGTCACAGACCGCGAGCAATGGTATTCAAGCCGGCCCGACTATATCCAGCGCATGACCGAGCGATCCAGCAAGTACCTGTTTCACATTGTTGAAGAGCTGGAACGTCGCCAAATGCCGACCGAGTTGGCGTTGCTCCCCTTCATTGAAAGCGCCTTTAATCCGCAGGCTGTGTCCAGCGCCAAGGCTGCGGGCATGTGGCAGTTCATGCCGGCTACCGGCAAATACTTTGACTTGAAGCAAAACGCTTTCAGGGACGACCGGCGTGATGTGCTGGCATCAACCCGCGCAGCACTGGACTACCTGCAAAAACTGTACGGCATGTTTGGCGACTGGCACCTGGCGTTAGCTGCCTACAACTGGGGGGAAGGCAGCGTCGGCCGCGCTATTGCGCGCAATAAAAAAGCCGGTTTGGGCACCGGTTACCTGGACTTGAACATGCCCGCTGAAACGCGCATGTACGTTCCTAAGCTGCAAGCCGTTAAAAATATTGTGGCGAATCCGCAGGGTTTTCGCACCGAGCTGCCTCTGATTGCCAATCACCCCTACTTTCAGCAAGTGCAGCTCAGCCGCGATATTGACGTGGCCCTAGCGGCCAAGCTGGCGGATGTACGCATTGAAGACTTCAAGGCACTGAACCCGTCGGCGCACCGCCCGGTCATCATTGCATCGGGCACACCGCAAATTCTGCTGCCTTGGGACAACGCGCTGGTGTTTCAGCGCAACTTTGACGCTTACAGCCAAGGACAGTACGCCAGCTGGACCGCCTGGACAGCTCCCACCACGCTGAGCGTGAGTGAAGCGGCCAAACGTGTCGGCATGAGTGAAAACGATTTGCGAAGCGTCAACAACATCCCGCCCCGCATGCTGATCAAAGCCGGGTCAACGCTGCTGGTCCCACGCTCAGCAAAAATGGAAACGGACGTCGCCAGCAATGTTGCCGACAACGCCCAAATGACGTTGGCTCCTGAGATAGTGACCCGCCGCACGACTGTCAAGGCGCGCAAGGGCGAAACCGTGGCGAGCATTGCCAAGCGCTATGGCTTGAATTCGGTCAATGTGGCGGAATGGAACAGCACCAGCGTTGCAAGCGCCTTCAAAATGGGACAGCCAGTGGTAGTTTTCTTGCCGGTCAAAGTGCAATCCCAGCGCGCCTCCGCTTCTGCTAAAAGCCCAGTGAAAGCTACAGTCCGTAACCCGCAAGCCAACGTTAAACGCCACAAGCGGTGAGCCGAATGACTGCTTTTACTTGATGGCCGGTCGCAACTGCCGTCGCAAGCCAGGGAAAGACTCAAGCCTTGAAGCGTTCCTTGGAGCGCGCTGCAAACAGGTTGGTGTAGGTTTTTCTGACATCAATTTTGGCTGGCTGCAGGCTTGAATCAAAACGACTGAGCGCTTTCAAGGCCGTGGATGGCCCGTCATCAGGAAAAAACCCATCGAGTGAAATACACTCGCGGATTTTGTTGAAAGATGCCAAGTACAAGGCCCTGTCGCCAAGAAGGTAGCTGTCGGGCACAGCTTTGATGATGTCACCAGGGCCAGCAGTTTGCAGCCACTTCAGGCTATGAACAATCGCATGGGTCAATGCCTGGCAAGTGTTGGGGTGCTTCAATACAAAATCACTGGTCGCAAACAGGCATGCCGACGGCATGGATCCACCGAAAAGGTCTGTTGTACCGCGCAGTGTGCGAGCGTCACTGATGATTTTGACATCGCCCTTTTGCTCTAACATGGTCATGACCGGGTCAGCACTGCACAACGCATCAATTTGGCCAGAACGAATCGCGCTTAATGCTGTCGCTGATGAGCCCACGGGTATCAGGCTGACATCCTGGGCGTTCAACCCAGCTTTGAGCAACAGCAAGTTGGTCATCAGGCTGGCAGCTGAGTCAAGTGCCATGACACCGACTTTCTTGCCGCGCAGACCGGCGACCGAAGCGGATGAAGTCAAATTACGAGTCGACACCCCGAACGCAATTTGCGGCGTACGGCTTTGCAAGACAAATGCCCTGACCATCTGATTTTTTGACTGCAGATTCAGTATTTTCTCAAACGAGCCGGAACAAACATCGGCGTTACCCGCCAGCATGGACTGCCCGGCACTGGCAGCGTCCGGATAGTCGTTGATCTGAAGATCCAGACCCTCGTCCCTGAAGAACCCCAATTGGTCTGCAATCATCAAAGGCAGATAGGCGAACGATGATTTTCCGTCGACAGAAACAATGATCCGGGGCTTCTCAAGCCGGCCTTGCGCGTGCAGACCAGGCAGAGTCAACGCCAAAGCTGCACAGGTCAAGCTGCTTGCAAAGCGTCGACGGGACAACGGGCACAGAGAGGTCATTGGGCTGGAGGCTGTTGTTTTCAGTGATTGACGCCAGCGTATCAAGACAACAAAAAACCCGCATCGGGAACATCCCGTGCGGGTTAGTACTCAAGCTGCGAATCGCGTTTACGACTGGTTACGCAAGTTAAAAAATATCAGCGAAAACCCGCAAACAGTATCCAGATATTGATCAGCAATGCGGTAAACCAAATGGCACTGCGGGTTTTAGCCATATCGGCTACGTACATCAGGACATAGGCAATGCGCAGCACGACGAACATGAAAGCCAGAATATCGACGAGCGCTTGCCGCGCCTGCAACTGATGCGCGATGATCACCGCAGCAAAGAAAAATGGCAATGCCTCGAACGTGTTGGCCTGCGCCGCATTGGCCCTGGCCCGCCAATCGGTTTGTTTAGCCAACCAAAGACGCGGGTTGTGGTTGTCATAGCCGCCCTCGCGCCGGGATTTACTGAACATGCCGTACTTGGAAATACCTGCACACATGATGGGCAAGATGGCCATGAACAAAACACACCAGTAGGCTATGGTGAAGCGTAAAAAAGTCATTTTTTAACTACCTTTCTGGCCAGTAGACCATATTTTACGGGCGCAAGCAGCTACTTAAAGTATAGCAGTCAAATTCTTTCTTAAGACGGGGCTAACGTCTGTCCACCAGCGCATGCGCGATAGTGCCCAAGTCCACGTACTCCAGCTCACTGCCGACCGGTACGCCCCGCGCGAGACGCGTTACCTGCACACCACGCGCCTTCAAGGCCTGGGCAATCACATGCGCTGTCGCCTCGCCTTCGGCAGTAAAGTTAGTCGCCAGGATAACTTCTTGCACCTCTCGTTCACCCACCGGCACGGGTTGACCGTCAGCGTGCTTGGGAACGACCCTATCAAATAATTTTTGCAAGCCGATGTCATTCGGGCCGATGCCGTCCAGAGGGCTCAATTTACCCATCAGCACAAAGTACAGGCCCTGGTA
>JBBRDA010000016.1:0-33494 GCA_038204335.1 Burkholderiales bacterium | reverse complement strand
CGTGCTGGAGCTGATGGACAAACTAAAAGCCGACCCCAGGCACGACAGCATCGTGCAGCTGAGTGCCACTGAAGAAGTGCGCGAGCGGCTGTTCCCCGAATGGGACATGGAACTGGTCACCGCCCCCGACATTCGGGACGTGCTGGTCGATGCGCTGGACCACGCCAAAGACCCGCAAAACGCCGCTGCGCTGCGGTTGCTGCTGGAGGAGCTGGATTCTGGGAAGTTGGGCGAGTTGGGGTAGGGGCAGAGAAGTCAACCCGATCGCAATCGAACGCCGTATGCGGTCCGATCGATTTCCATGTTCGGGCATCGTTTCATGGTTTGCGCTGAAACTCGCTAACCAAAAAATACGGCAACTGATCTACCAGGCTGAAGTGAAGGTAAAGTGAATAAAAGCGAAGTTGATCGGCTTTTTTCGCTTCTTTGACTATGAACGCTGCAACCTCATCTTGAACGTACAAGATCAGTACTGCTCCTTTGGGACTGCGGACGCGAATGCATGTATTAATCGGTGGGAGTCGTTCTAGATCGAACCCCTGAACACGCATGGTCCGAAGCAGGAAATCTGTCTTACATGCGTAGGGGAGGACGATGAGTTCGCCGTCAAAGCTCAGTTTTGGGGGCGGCGTCATTAACTTAAATCCGGTCTTCCTTTCGGGGTCGATTGCGCGGCCCTGCTCAATGATTTGATCGACGTCCTGGGTCGGATAGGCCGAGAAATCGAATGCGAAGGCTGCGCTGTAGAACACCAATAAAGTTGCGGCAAGAATTTTCGATCCTGTCATAAAAGTACCCCCTCCTAATTTTGACGGCAAGATTTGCACTACACATTTACAGTGCAACGACTGTAAAAAATTCGAGAATACATTCCTTGTCAAACACGGCGCTCCTCGGTTATCGCCCACTCGATTTCTTCGCTTGACGCGCGATGAGATTTTTAGCATGGACTATAGCTTCGCGGACTGAGAAGCCGACCCATCCGATCGGCGGCATCGAGGACATCAACCGCTGCCATCGTTCCCGCGAAGGAGGGAATGATCCATAAAAGGCTATTCTCAGGTGTATTTTGGGAATCTAGCCCAATAAATACGGGCGCAAACAGCTATTTTATTGATAGCGTCTTGTTTGACTCCCAATCGCCCCAGCTCACATATAAATCCAGCGGATCACCAAAGTCTTACGAGTCGCCTCAATTGATAGAGCGGTTTTGCGTAGGGTGTTGATCTCTGTTCGGCTGCACACCGCTTCGGCGTCTAGTTTCGGTGGCTCTATCTTTCCAATCGGGATGTTGACCTTAGGCGCCGCCCCAGGGCCTGCGGATGGCAGTTTTAATGACGCGCAGTAAGCGTTAACCGGCAAGTTTGAGCCGGGCAAGTCAAATAGGTAGTTGCGCTCGCCCTTGAAGGGGTCGCCTTCTGCGTTCTTGGTGCGAAGTGTGGACGCCTCTGGCAAGGTCCATCCGGTCAGGCGTTTGATCGAGCTTGCTGTGCTGAAGTAGCCATAAGCGCCGTAGGCGACCAGCGCCAAAAGGGTGGCTATAACTGCGAAAGTAAGGCTGCGCTTCAACGACATATGTAGGCTACCTGAAAAGTAAAACGATGGTTTCGCTGGGACGGATTTTGCCAAACATCTCTTGGCTTTTTATGGCAAGTGCCGTCTCTGTCATCGCCAAGCGCGTTTGGTCAGGCTTCATTTGGTTTGGCGACCGACTGCGGCAAGCCAAACACGCGGTCAAATGCCCAGGTAAAGCCAATGGCATAAAAGAAAAAGAACGCCAGTAGCCCTAAATTGGCAAGAAAAGCGTCCAGTAGTGAGATCTCTAGCCAAAAAGACATGACCGGAACTAGTAAAAAAACCAGGCCTCCTTCAAAACCAATTCCGTGCGCCAAGCGTCTGGCAAACGATCGGCCTTTGACCGACTGGCGCGACTCCCAGCTTTCAAACATCGAATTAAAAACATAGTTCCATACCAGCGCAATGCTGGACAGGGCGATGGCCAGCCCAAGGGTTGAGGTGGCTGGCTTGTCGAAAGCCAGGCTCAAAACTGGCCCTACGAAGGCAATGGCGAAAACCTCATACAGGGCGGCCTGGAGCACACGTCTATTTCTGGGGCTCATGAAGATTGTGGGGTGGGCATTTGGTTTTGGTCAGGCCTGGCGAATCAAAGGCGCGGCGCCATGGCTTTGCTGTTGACTGTAACTGCGCGGGGCGATGTAAAGTCAGGCCTTTGAATTTCTTTGCTGTTTCACCCATGCTGTTTTTACTCTCCCCCGCCAAGTCTCTGGACTACGACACGCCACCGCAAGTCGCCACCCACACCCAGCCGCTCTTCGTGCGCCAGTCCGCCGCGTTGATTGACGTGCTTAAAACCCAGTCACCGCAAGACATCAGCCGGCTGATGAAGCTGTCAGATGCCTTGTCTGGCTTGAATGTCGCACGCTACCAGGCATGGTCTAAAAAGTTCACCGCTAAAAACGCCAAGCAAAGCGTACTGGCCTTTAACGGCGATGTGTATGAAGGCCTGGCAGCCAAAACGCTGAGTGCGGCACAGCTCGATTGGGCGCAGGCGCACTTGTGTATTTTGAGCGGCCTGTATGGTGTGCTGCGGCCGCTGGACTTGATGCAGCCATACCGGCTTGAAATGGGTACAGCATTGGCAACTGACAAGGGCAGCAACTTGTACCAGTTTTGGGGCGACCAAATAGCCAACTATCTGAATGAACGCGCAGCCGCTGACACATCGCCCGTCATCGTGAATTTGGCCAGCGAGGAGTACTTCAAAGCGGTTGATTTAAAGGCGCTCAAGGCGCGGGTGGTCAATTGCGTGTTTGAAGACCATAAAAACGGCAAGTACAAAATCATCAGCTTCCATGCCAAGCGGGCGCGTGGGCTGATGGCGCGCTACGCGATTGAAAAGAAAGTAGCCACCGTTAATAAACTGGAAGGCTTTAACGCTGAAGGCTATGCGTTTGTAGCGAGTCAATCGAAGCCAGACCGGCTGGTCTTCAGGCGCAAACTTGATTGATGCGCCCGTGATGTTGCCTTGCCCTGCACCCGGCGGCGCAGGCGTAACCCTGGACGGTGGCGACAAGTGGGTGGAGGTGCTGCAAAGGCTGCACGCGCCGGAGGTGGTGGTCTTCGCCAATTTGCTCAACGCGTCTGAATGCGACGCCTTGATAACTGCGGCCAAGCCCCGGCTGTCGCGTTCTTTGACGGTTGACACCCATACCGGTAGCGAAGCGCTGCACCCTGACCGCACCAGCCAGGGCATGTTTTTTGATCGCTTTGAGAACGAGGTGGTGTTGCGGGTTGAAAAACGCATTGCCAAACTGTTGCATTGGCCGGCAAAGCACGGCGAGGGCTTGCAGGTGCTGCGTTACAGCCAGGGGGCCCAGTACCTGCCGCACTACGATTATTTTGACCCGCGTGAAGCGGGTACGCCAGCGCTGCTGGCCCGTGGCGGCCAGCGTGTGGCAACGCTCATCATGTACCTGGCTGAGCCCGAGACGGGCGGTGCAACGGTTTTCCCGGATCTGGGTTTGCAAGTGCTGCCCAAGCGCGGGCAGGCTGTGTTTTTCAGTTACCCCGAGTCGCTGCCTGCCAGCCTGTCATTGCATGGCGGTGAGCCAGTCACAGCTGGCGAAAAGTGGATAGCTACCAAATGGCTGAGGCAGCGCGAGTTTGTTTGACTTTATGCTCGCTGAATCAATTCAATCTTGTAGCCGTCAGGGTCGGTCACAAAGGCTATTACTGTTTTGCCACCTTTGACGGGCCCGGCTTCTCGGGTCACGTTGCCGCCAGCGGCTTTGATCTTTTCAACAGCAGCATAGGCATCTGGCACACCCAGTGCTATGTGACCGTAGGCTGTGCCCATGTCATAGCTGTCAACGCCGTGGTTGTAGGTTAGCTCAATCTCGGCTTGCGCGGGGTTGCCTTCGTAGCCAACAAACGCCAATGAATATTTGTATTCGGGGTTTTCAGACCGGCGCAGCAGCTGCATGCCCAGAACCTGGGTGTAAAAATCAATCGAACGCTGCATATCGCCAACGCGGAGCATGGTGTGGAGGAGTCGCATATGAATAGATTGAGGTTGAGGTTGTTTTAAGGGGTTATCTGGCCATCTCGAACACCAGGCAAGTGGTGGTGGCGTGCGCATAAAGTTTGCCATCTGGCCCGACGATACGGCCTTCTGCTGTAGCCAGTTGTTTGCCGCAATGAATGACGGTGCCAATTGCGCGCAGTGGCCCGCTTTTGTGTGAGGCGGCCCGCACGATGTTCACGCTCAGTTCTGCCGTGATGTAGCCCCGGCCGATTGGCATCATGGTGTGCACAGCGCAGCCAACGGCTGAGTCAAGCAGCGTGGCATACCAGCCGCCATGCACAGAGCCCAGCGGGTTGTAATGTTTGAGCTGCGGCGTGCCCTGAAACACGGCTTTGCCAGGTTCAATTTCAACCAGCGCAAAGTCCATCGTTTCTGCAATATGTGGGTAGGGCATGCTGCCGCCAAGCATGGCCTGCATTTGCTCCAACCCGGTTTTACCCGCGAAATGCTCTGCTGTAGCTAGGCCGGGCTTGCCGCCGCCGTCAGTCATGCGGGCGCGTACGGCGGCGCTTTGTTCCAGCCATTGGGCTAAGGTGTCTTGTGGTTCGGTCATGGCAACAGTTTAAACAGGTGGCGTAAAAATCGCGCGGGCTGCCAGCGCGGGTTTGCGGCTATGGCAGCCTTCAATGTGGTCATTGACCAGCCCCATCGCCTGCATGAAGGCGTACATCGTGGTCGGGCCCACAAATGACCAGCCGCGCTTTTTCAGGTCTTTGGACAGCGCGATGGACTCGGTGGATGTCGTGAAGGTTTTGAGCGTTTCATGCGTGATACGGCCCGGCCTGCTGGCAGCGGTGGGCTCCAGCCGCCAAACGTAGGCGCCTAGTGAGCCAAACTCTAGTCGCAGTTCTTGTACCCGTTTGGCGTTGTTGATGGTTGATGCAATTTTGCCGGCATGGCGCACGATGCCAGCATCGCCCAGCAGCCGCTTGACATCGACCCCATCAAAGCCACTGACCTGCTCGGCATTGAAGTTGGCAAATGCTGCGCGAAAGTTCTCGCGTTTGTTCAGGATGGTCAGCCAGCTCAGACCTGCTTGAAAGCCTTCAAGGCACAGCTTTTCAAACAGCCTGCGCTCGTCATTGACCGGGAAACCCCATTCGCTGTCGTGGTAGTCGCGGTAAACCGGTGTGGCCTGACACCAGGCGCAGCGGTGGGTGTGGCTGTCGTCTGCGAACAGACCGGGTGCTGTGGGTGTGGCTGCCACGGGCACTTTGGGTTGGGCGTGGCTCACCTAAAGGCCGAGGACAGATTTCACCGAACCTGCTGGACTGAACGACCAGTCAATGGCTTTGTTCTCTATCAAAAACATGATCGAGTTAGCTGGCTCAAAACCGATCTCGCCAAGCCGCCTGCGCACATCAGCGAACAACATTTCCTTTTGATCGTCCGAGCGACCAGCAAGCAGTGCTATCTCGATAACGATGGTTGCGGATGGGTCGCGATGCCCAAGGAAAGTAGGATGAAAAATCATGTCGGCAGCGGGGTAGCGCGACACGACACAGAAAAAATCATCAGGGTTAACGCCACAGGTTTCTACAAGGCTGGCATGCAGCAGGTCATTGATGGCCCGGCAGGTGGCAACCGGTAGGTCATGGGGAACATGCAATTTGTTGAAGGGCATTGGGCAATCCTGGAACAGGCAAAGTTATTCGTCTAAAAGAAAAGTGTAGCGTGGGAGCGAGCGGGTTAGCTCTTGGTGACTGAGGGTTTTAATCTGTTGTGCACTGGAATAGCTTGGAAAGACGGCCACTGACCCATCGGTGAAATTAATGTGATTGTTCGACGCACCGCGATAGAACCGCAATGGCAACACAGGGGCATCGTGGTTGGCGATCTTTGCAGTCCAATGCTATTTAGATGGCGACTTCTAGCACAAAGCGGACGGTGCAAAATTTAAGGGGTGACACCAATCAAGAATAGCGTTGCAACCCTTTCACTAGGCATTCTTCTTGATCCATTAAAAACATCCACCATCTTGATATGAACGAAGATCACGCTGCAATTTTTACTTAGCTTGAGCAATCTCCAACGTCTCCTCAACTATTCTGGTGTTGAGAGTTGGATATTCAACAATGAGTTTTAGCGGTATCCGGCTATTTTCAGAATACCAAGCAGTAACGTTCGCTTTAAGAGCACCACCAAAGTTATCAAAGATGGTCTCCACCCTCTCCAACACAAAAGCAGTAAAAGAACCCGCAGGTGTCGTTAAGTTCTCTTTTCTAACGA
This sequence comes from Burkholderiales bacterium, assembly GCA_038204335.1. Taxonomy (GTDB): domain Bacteria; phylum Pseudomonadota; class Gammaproteobacteria; order Burkholderiales; family Burkholderiaceae_C; genus Polaromonas. The sequence goes on along the minus strand of JBBRDA010000016.1, from coordinate 27,160 downwards.
CCCCGACGTCGAAATCATCGAAGGCCAGCTCACCTTTCAAATTTTTGTACCCCACTCTGGTGCTGTATTTTTTGCCTAGCTGCAACATACCTTCAGGTAACTGAGCGGCTGGAGGCGAATATTCAACATCGGCCCCCCGGGCTTGCTTTCTCTTGACTATCGCCCCTTCGGGGGTAACCACCAGGATCAAATTCGGCACCCATACTGAACTACTCTTACCCACTACAGTAAGCGTATCAATTGCGCCACCTTCAACTGAATAGCTGTATTCGAATTGTTCACGTGGTCTATTGCTGTCAGCGCGAAAAATAGAATATCGTGTCTTCCATTTGTCTCCGACTTTTAAGTAAGGAATCGCCACTTTTGCATCCAGCCTAAGTGGGTCGGCGTTACTTTGTGCCGATACGACTTTCTGCAGTCTCGCTTGTGCGATTTCAGTGAGCAAACCGCTGGGATAGTTTGCAAGAAATTGATAAAAGTCATCAGCGTTCTTAGAATCTTTAATTTTGTCCCACGCGGCCTTCTGTTCTGCAAAATCTGCTTCGCGCTGCGCCCCCCGTGAGACGCTGGATACTGATGTTTTCGATGAGAACGAAAACTCCTCCTCAAGACTGGTAGATTCCCAAGGGATCTGCCTGCCGTTACTCTCCTTACGTACCGCCAGACGAACTCGCTTGAATACACTCTCAATGCTCACCGGCTTTTGCAGTTCAGCCAACAAATGCTTGGTATAAAGTCCGTTTTGACCAACACCATCTTCAGCCACGCTACCGGGTGCGGTTGCGTATGCCAAAAACGATCCAGTTGGGGCGTCTACGGGTGCAAGTCCTTTGACGTCTTTGTCGGCGAATGGGTTGTCGCGGCAGGCATCCAGAACAACGATGTTCATGCGCGTGCCAGCGGCTTTGAGCGCGTCTAATACATCACCGACCTCGAGAGTCTGACTTGGCACGTCTTTGGATGTTTGTAGCTTGGCGTTCACCGGCACCATATAGTTTCGCAGGCCGACCTGCAGGCCATGGCCAGCGTAATACAACATGCCAACGCCTTGTTTACCCTTCAATGAGGCAAACAGCTTTTTAACTGCGTCTTCCATTTGGGCACGGCTACCGTCCCTGGCTTCTATGACCGTGAAGCCAAGACTCTTTAGGGCACTTGACATAGCAGTAGCGTCGTTGGCGGGATTGGTCAACGCCATGTTTCCAGCGTAAGCCGAATTGCCGATAACCAATGCAACTCTTACATCTGTGGGAGCTTGAGCGGAGACAGCCATGACGCTCAACGCGGCCAACATAAAAAGAGGTTTTGCCCAAAATCCCTTAAATCCTAATTTCATGAATGACTCCAGAATGCTCTGCATTTCAAAGTGTAACAATTTCTTTGAAAATCCTATCGAGTACTTCCACCGCTTGTCAGGTGTTCGCATCCCTAGACGTAAGTTGTGCGTTCCCTCACTTGGTCAGAGCACGGCAATGTCACCGCACAGCGTTGCTCATCTCCTATGCGCATACCAAATGAGCGTGTATTTTTTACCATTCCTATGCGTGGTTTTCATCGTCAGTTTTAGTTGTTGAGCGGCCTCGGCCGTATACGGGGCAAAGTCCGCTTTCGCAGCAAACCCGAAGTTCAAACTCCGTCGATGACCTTCAGCCAAAGGACAGCAGCGGATGCACAAGGCACTACCCATTCACCCAGCCCGCTAGACCGCCACTGTGTAGTTCAGCGTCATCCTCCCGCCATCCACCACGATGATCTCGCCGGTGATGTAGCTGGCTGCATCGCTGGCGAGGTAGGCGACGGTGTCGGCGATCTCGGATGGCTGGCCCAGGCGGTTCATGGGGGTTCGGCTCATAATTTTTGCTTTGGCCTCGTCGCTGGTCAGCACGGCTTTGGCCGCCAGTTCTGTGGCTATCGTGCCGGGAGCTACGGCGTTGACGCGGATGCCCTGATCAACCAAAGCCAAAGCCATGACGCGGGTCAACTGGTTGATGCCGCCCTTGCTGACGTTGTAGCTGGCAATGCTGGGGATGGCCAGCACGCCGTTGACTGAGCTCATGTTGATGATGCTGCCGCCATTCGCCTTCGCCATTTCACGTGCCACGGCTTGGCCGACCAAAAATGCGCCTTTGAGGTTGACGCGCAGAACGGCGTCAAACTCGGCCTCGGTCACTTCCAAGAAATCAGCGGCTTTGAAGATGCCGGCGTTGTTAACTAACACGTCAATGCGACCATGGGAGGCAATGGTTTTGCTGACTAAGGCATCGACCTGTGCTTTGTCGCCAACGTCGCAATGCACATACAAGCCGCTCAGCTCTGCGGCCAGCGCCAAGCCTCTTGAATCATCGATGTCGGCGACAACCACTTTGGCGTTTTCACGCGCGAAGCGGCGGGCGCAGGCCTCGCCAATGCCCTGAGCGCCGCCAGTAACGATACAGACCCGGCCGGCTAGTCCAAAATTGATGTCAGAGGGTGTTTTTGGGTTCATGCTGTCATGTTACCCGTGGGTTGCTGCGCGCCACGTCTACGTCTGCATGTCCCCCGACAGCAGCACATGCTTGCCTTGACCTGCCGTCTGCAAGGTACTGACCATGGCCTGTGCCACGCTGCTGGCGTTGATGGCACGGTAGTTGGCAGGTATCACTGGCCTCAGCAGTCTGAACGCTACCAATGACAGCTTTTCAGCCATACGCTCGGGCTGCATCAAGGCATCGCGGTCGCCCGACAGCAACGACGGACGGGCGATAACCACGGTGTCAAACCCGAGCTGGCTGACAGCCGATTCCATCTCGCCTTTGACCTGGTTGTAAAAAACACCCGACTGTGGACTGGCGCCCATAGCGCTGACCACCGCCAGGCGGGTTGCGCCAGCGGCTTTGGCAGCTCGAGCAATGGCGACGACGGCATCACCGTCAATCGCCTTGAAAGCAGCTTTGCTACCTGCGACTTTGATGGTAGTACCCAGGGCGATGAACACGTCATCGACCGCAGGGCTTGCCCAGTCGGCCAGTGACGTGCTGATATGTACAACCAGCTTTGGGTGCTGCACAGCCGGTGCCCGCCGCCCAACCACATGCACGGCGGCATAACGCGCATCGGCCAGCAAAAGCGCCAGCACCGCTTGACCAACCAAGCCTGTTGCGCCCGCGACCAATGCAATGCGTGTGCTGGCTTTTACCTGGGTATTTGTTGAAGTCATGAGATGCCTTGGTTTAAATAACGATTCAAATCTGCTACATATTTGATAGCTGCTTGCGCCCATATTTACTGGCCAAAAGGCCTAAAAAGCAGGTGAAAAAGGTAAAAAAGCAGCCTGAAGCTGCTTTTTTTTCATACGGATGCGGCCAAACGATCAGCGCCGAAACCCGCCGCCGGAGTTACCACGGCCACCGCCGCTGCCAGAGCGCGAACCACCGCCGCCGAAGTTTCCGCCGCCACCGCCACCGCCACGATTGCCGCCCCGGCCACCACCACCGCCGCCGCGTGTTGGCAGACCTGATGATGGAAAGCCCGCTGACACATGACTGGTGGGCTGGCGTTCGTCAAAGTCGTTGCGCTGCTCACCCATGTCAACGCGGGGGCCGCGTGGGTCTTGGCGTTGTACTTCATCTCGCGGCGTACGAGGCATTTCGTCCCGTGGTGGGCGTGGGGCTTGTGGGCGACGTTGTTCGCCGCGCGGCTGGCCACCGCCGTTGCTGTACCCTGAGTTCTGCCTTGGCTGGCCAGGGTTTGGGGTACGTGGGCCACGGCCGTAGTTGCCGCCGCCGTCGCCACCTTCTGCCGGTGCACGACCTCGGCCACCGCCTGAGTTGCCACCGCGCCCTCCGCCACCGCCACCACCTGAATTGCCGCGAGCTGGCTGGCCAGCGCGGGTTTCGCGGATCCGCGTCATCATCTCGCTGCGTGCTGCTTTGGCCGCGGCCTGCATCACGTCGCGGCTAGGCGGCTTGCCCAGGCCGCCCCAAATGGTTTGGCGGCCCATGGCCAGCGGCTCGGCGCGCTCGTCAGGGTCGGCTTCAAAGCCTGGCACTTTGACGACCTCAATATTTTGTTTGGTAAAGCGCTCGATGTCCTGCATGAAGCCTTCTTCATCCAGGCAAACCAAACTCACCGCTTCGCCACTGTTGCCAGCACGACCGGTGCGGCCAATGCGGTGTACATAGTCTTCGCTGACGTTCGGAATCTCGTAGTTGACAACATGCGGCAACTCGTCAATATCAATGCCGCGTGCTGCAATATCAGTAGCTACCAGCGCCCGAATGGTGCCGTCTTTGAAGCCTTGCAATGCTTGCGTACGGGCGGTTTGGCTCTTATTGCCGTGCAGGGCCAGCGCTTCAATCCCGTTCTTCGTCAGATGTTCGGCCACGTTGTTGGCGCCAAACTTGGTGCGGGTGAAGACCAGCACCTGGCTCCAATTGTGCTCGTTGATGATGTGTGTCAGCAGCGCTTTCTTTTTGCCGCGGCCCACCGGGTGAATAGTTTGCGTGATGCGCTGGACGGTGGTGTTGCGCGGGGTGACTTGTATGTGCAATGGGTCGCGCAGCAAGCCGTTGGCCAGTTCACGAATCTCGTCGCTGAAGGTGGCGCTGAACAGCAGCGTTTGCTTTTGTTTAGGTACCAGTGCCAGCACCTTTTTAATGTCATGGATAAAACCCATGTCCAGCATGCGGTCGGCCTCGTCGAGCACCAGCACCTGCACCTGGCCTAAATCCAGTGTGCCCTGGCCTGCGTGGTCTAGCAGGCGGCCGGGTGTGGCCACCAAAATGTCAACCCCACGGCGCAACTTTTCAATTTGCGCGCCCATGCCGACACCGCCAAACATCACCATCGATGTCAGCTCAAGGTATTTGCCGTAGAGGCGAACGCTTTCTTCAACTTGGGCCGCCAACTCACGTGTCGGCGTCATGATCAGGCAGCGTACAGCGTTGACGCCCCTGCGGTTGGTCAAGCGCGGTTCGTTGCTGAGTCGTTGCAGCATCGGCAGCACAAAGGCTGCGGTCTTGCCAGTACCGGTTTGAGCGCCGCCCAGCAAGTCGCCACCGGCCAAAACGGCGGGAATGGCTTGTGCCTGGATGGGGGTGGGGGTATCGTAGCCCTGCTCAAGCACGGCTTTCAGGATGGCCGGAGCCAAATTCAATTCTTCAAAGGTCATGGTTTTGCGCCAGAAAGCGCTTTTTTGATCGGCCTGTTGGGTGCTCTGGTTTAAGAGCAACCCGCCAGTGGTAGGCAGATGGGGTCAAAAAGTCGGGCCAGAAAACTTAAGCGGGATATTTGGGATAACAACCCCAAAAATGGCCCTAGAAAGTGCCCAAATGTTGCGGGACACTGAACCCAACAACGGTTTGATTGTCTCACGGAACGATAATAGAGGGTTGTGAGCAATCGGAGGCGCCCGAAAAGGGAGTTCCAAGCTCCGTATTTTTCTACTTCTAAAGACGACTCCAAATGGCTCAATACGTATTTACCATGAACAAGGTTGGCAAAATTGTGCCGCCCAAACGGCACATTTTGAAAGACGTGTCGCTCAGCTTTTTCCCCGGCGCCAAGATTGGCATGTTGGGCGTTAACGGCTCTGGCAAGTCCACGTTGCTGAAAATCATGGCCGGTCTGGACAAGGAAATTGAAGGCGAAGCCACGCCGATGCCGGGCCTGAACATTGGCTACCTGCCCCAAGAACCCAAACTGAACGACCAGCACACGGTGCGCGAGAGCGTTGAGGACGGTATGGGCGCTGTGTTTGCTGCCAAGGGCCTGCTGGAGGCCGTGTACACCGCTTACGGTGAACCCGATGCAGATTTTGATGCACTGGCCGCAGAGCAAGCACGGCTGGAAGCGATCATTGCGACTTCAGGAACAGACTCGGAGCATCAGCTCGAAATAGCGGCTGACGCATTGCGCTTGCCGCCATGGGACGCCAAAATTGGGGTGCTGTCGGGTGGTGAAAAGCGCCGCGTTGCGTTGTGCCGCCTGCTGCTGTCAAAGCCCGACATGTTGCTGCTTGACGAGCCGACCAACCACCTGGACGCTGAATCGGTGGATTGGTTGGAGCAATTTTTGCAGCGCTATTCGGGCACAGTCGTCGCTATTACCCACGACCGTTACTTTCTGGACAACGCCGCTGAATGGATTCTGGAGCTTGACCGCGGCCACGGCATTCCATGGAAAGGCAACTACAGCACTTGGCTAGAGCAAAAAGGCGAGCGCTTGGCCACCGAGCAAAAGGGCGAAGAGGCGCGGGCCAAGGCACTGAAGAAGGAACTGGAATGGTCCCGCCAAAACCCTAAAGCGCGCCAGGCCAAGAGCAAGTCGCGTTTGGCGCGTTTTGAAGAACTCAGCGATTTTGAATACCAAAAACGCGTGGAGACGAATGAAATTTTCATCCCCGTGGCCGAGCGTTTGGGCGCACAAGTGATTGAATTTAAAAACGTCACCAAGTCATTTGGTGACCGGGTGCTGATAGACGATTTGAGCTTTACCGTGCCAGCCGGCGCGATTGTTGGCATCATCGGCCCGAACGGTGCAGGTAAGTCAACGCTCTTCAAATTGATAGCGGGCAAGGAGCTGCCAGACAGCGGTGAAGTCATCAAGGGATCGACCGTGCGGATGGCTTTCGTTGACCAAAACCGTGACGATTTGGCGAATGAAAAAACCGTGTGGGAAGACATCTCGGGTGGTCTCGATATTTTGAATGTTGGTAAATTTCAAATGCCCAGCCGTGCCTATGCAGGCCGCTTTAACTTCAACGGCGGCGACCAACAAAAGCGGGTGGGCACCCTGTCTGGCGGCGAGCGTGGGCGCTTGCACTTGGCTAAAACACTGATTGCGGGCGGCAATGTGCTGATGCTTGACGAGCCATCCAATGACTTGGACGTTGAAACCCTGCGCGCCCTGGAAGACGCCTTGTTGGAGTTTGCAGGCTCGGTGATGGTGATCAGCCACGACCGTTGGTTTTTGGACCGGATCGCCACGCATATTTTGGCGGCAGAAGGCGACAGCCAGTGGACGTTCTTTGATGGCAACTACCAAGAGTATGAAGCCGATAAAAAGAAACGCCTCGGCGAAGAAGGCGCAAAACCCAAGCGCATGCGCTACAAGGCTTTGAAATAATCTGGCGTTGAATGACTGACGAAGAAGTCCTTGGAAAAACCAAGCACTGGTTAGAGGCGGCCGTGATTGGCCTGAACCTCTGCCCGTTCGCAAAAGCCGTCTACGTTAAGAATCAAGTTCGTCTGGTCGTCAGCAAAGCGCGTCACGCGGACGATTTGCTCGAAGAGTTAGACCGTGAGCTTGACTTGCTGGTTGCCACGCCCTCCAGCCAAGTTGACACCACGCTGTTGATTCACGCCACGCTGTTTGAAGATTTTCTCGACTTCAATGACTTTCTAGAAGTGGCCGAGGGCGTGGTCGATGAACACGGGCTGGAAGGTGTCATTCAGCTTGCCAGCTTTCACCCGCAGTTTCAGTTTGATGGCACTGAGCCAGATGACATCAGCAACTTTACCAACCGTGCGCCGTTCGCGATACTGCATCTGCTGCGTGAGGAGAGTGTGGAGCGGGCGGTGGCGGTGTTTCCAAACGCTGATGCGATTTTTGAAACCAACATTGCAACGCTCGAAAAGCTCGGGCATGCCGGCTGGAAGTCTCTCGGGCTTTAAACAGCCAAGCGCTTACTCCGTTCCCAGCACCTCGGCTTCTGACCTTCTCAGCAGCGTTTTAAGCAGTGGCGGCTCAAAGTGGCGCTGCACAGTGATGGCATAAAAATTTTCATGCAGCTGCGGCACCACACAGTATTCCTGTAGTTTGCCACTGCGCAGTTCGTCCTGCACTACCACCGTGGGCAGTAGCGCCACATTGCCAGAGTCACGCGCCAGCAGCCGCAACATGGCCATGTCATCTACCTCGGCCAGCACTCGGTAGCGCAGCCCCAATTGCTCACACAGCACATCGAAGCCAGCCCGAATGTCGCTGTCCCGGCCTGGCAGCAACAGCGGGATCTCTGCCAATTCATCTGGAAATCTAAAGGCCTTGCCTTTGCTACGCGGCTTGCCGACCAAACTCACTGGCTGACGTGCAATGCGCCTGCAGCGCCAAGGGTGCTGGGTATCAGCATGGACTTTGCGGTTACTCAAAACGAGATCAAGGTTGTGTACAGCCAGCCTGTTCAGCAGCTCGTCCAGGCTGCCTGATTGGAGAACCAGCTCAACGTCTGCTCTCTTGAGCAAGGGCTTGACAAAATTTTCTTGAAAGTTTCTTGAGAGCGTGGCCACGCCGCCAATCCGCAGCACCTGGCGCTCCAACTGCTTGCCATCACGTAGCAGGGCGGTTAACTCGTTGCCCGTTTCAAAAATGGTGTCGGCGTACGTCAGTGCCAAACGTCCAGCCTCGGTCAGCTGCAGTGTGCGGCCCGCCCGGGTGAATAGCGCTTGGCCTAGCTGGTCTTCAAGTTGTTTGATCTGGGTTGACAGTGCTGACTGCGACACATGCAGTGTCTCAGCGGTACGGGTCAGGTTGCCGTCTTTGGCCACGGCCCAAAAGTAATGAAGGTGTCGATAGTTAAGTCGCGACATATCTTTTATTCATCTTTTTTAAAGAACAATTTTACAATTTATATGAATTTTACAGAATTAACATGAATGGGCATAGTCGCGCTACTGAATAAAAAAGGAGCGTCTCTTGCTTGCCTCACTTGACTATTTGCAATCACTGCGTGGCGCCTTGCTGCTGGCGGTTCCAGTGTTGTACGTTTTTGCTGCATCTCTGGCTGGCTGGCGGGTGGCGCGCGTTTCTACCGCACTGGCAGTTGGCCTGGCAGCTGCGTCTTTGGCCTTGCTCGCGCTGGGTGGCCCTGTGATTGTTCACGGCCTGCGCGCTGATGCTGTGGGTTGTATCGTGCTTCTCTTGGTCACCTTTATCGGCTGGGTCATCACCCGGTATTCACAAACCTACATGGGCGGCGATGTCGGCCAGGCTCGGTATACCCGCTGGTTGATGGCCACACTGGCAGCTGTGGGTGTGGTGGTCGTGACCAACAACCTGGCGATTCTGGCTGTTGCTTGGCTAGCGACCAGCCTGGCGCTGCACCAGTTGCTGACGTTTTTCTCCGGCCGACCAGCGGCCTTGATAGCGGCGCACAAAAAGTTTTTGGCTAGCAGGCTGGGCGATGTCTGTTTGATTTCTGGCGTGGGCTTGATTTTCTGGACTCTAGGCAGCCTGCAAATTGATCAGGTCATCAGCAAAGCCCAGGCCTTGCCGGCTTACCCGATGGCGCTCAAGGCGGCGGTGTTTCTCATCGTCATCAGCGCACTGCTCAAATGCGCGCAGTTGCCAGTCCATGGCTGGTTGATTCAGGTGATGGAGGCGCCGACACCGGTGTCGGCATTGCTGCATGCAGGCGTTGTTAACCTGGGCGGTTTTTTGATGATTCGCCTGGGTCCACTGGTGGCTGACGTGGGTGGCGCGCAAACACTGCTGGTGGTGGTGGGCAGCCTGACGGCAGCCATTGCCGCGTTGGTGATGATGACGCGAATCAGTGTGAAGGTGATGCTGGCGTGGTCAACCTGCGCCCAGATGGGTTTTATGTTGATGCAATGCGGTCTGGGCGCGTATGACCTGGCACTGCTGCATTTGGTTGCGCATTCGCTTTACAAAGCTCACGCCTTTTTAGCGGCGGGCGGTGCGGTCGAGCAGGCACGCCTGAAAGCCATGACGGCGGCGCAGCCCGATGTCACCTTGAGCATGCTGGCCGTGGGCGCTGTCAGTGGCCTGGTCACGGTGACTGCTGCCGGCATGTTGTGGGGCGTCGCCATTGGCCAGTTCACGGCACTCTGGGTGCTGGCAGGGATTGTGTCGCTCGCCCTCGCACCGTTGCTTACCGCTCAGGCGCTGCGTCTGGGCGGGTTGTGGCCGCTGGGCATGATGCTGGGTGCGTTTGGCGTAGCGTTCGCTTACTTTGGCCTGCACCATGTGTTTGGCTGGTTTGTGGAGGTCGCACAAGCCAATATCAACAACCTTTTTGATCTGGTCTGGGTGATGGTGTGCTTTGCACTGCTGTTTGCCCTGCAATGTCTGATACGCGCCAAGCCCCATGGTGATGTGGCCAGTCGTTTGTACCCCTGGTTCTATGCCGGTTTGTATCTGGATGAATGGTTCACGCGAATGACGTTTCGCATGTGGCCCGCCAAGCTGCCCCGTTAATTGATCAATAGCTAAAGAGGATTTTGACGTGCACACCACATTTGAAAAACCATCAACACCAGCAACAGCCACGCTTGATTTTGCACAACTGCAAAGCTGCGTGACTCAGGCCTGCCAGCGCATTGCGCCCACTTGGCCGCTGGATCAGTTCGTTGCCGTCAACCCTTACTGGGGTTTTGTCGATCAGCCCATCCCCGACGCCGCAAAGCAGCTTGCCAAGCTGTCTGGGACGCCGCTGGTCATGCCGCGTTCCTTTTACCGGGCGAAGTATGAAGCCGGGCGCTTGACGAAGGCTCATTTGCGGGATGCCATAGATGCTGCTCAGGCGGATTGCAAGATTGATGATTTGGTTCATAGCCTGAGATCTGACAAGAAAGCTGCTCAGCCACAGATGCTCGTGACCAGCCTGGCAGACAGCCAGCGCGACCTGAGCCACGCCCTGGCCTGGGTTGACTTTGTCACGCATCAGATCAGCCAGCATTGCGCAGCCTACTTTGACGTGAGCCAAGCCGCATGGAACCCAGAACGCGTGGGCTTGTATGCTAGTTGGGCCAGGCAATTGGCCAACGACCACAGCACCGCATTGCTGATGGGTTATGCAGGTTTCAGTCAAAAGGCTGCAAGCCTTCCGCACGACCCGCGCGTGCTGATCGTCAAAGCCACCCAGGCGCTGGGTTTGAATGCGGATCAATGCGCTGACTACTACACGGCGCTGCTGATGAGCATCAATGGCTGGGCCTCGTGGTGCGCCTACGAGCGCTGGCAGGCGCGGCTGGGTACAGTGCCAGGCAGAACCGATGACGACGACATCATTGAACTGCTGGCGATCCGGCTGGGCTGGGAGTGGCTGTTGTTACAAGACCCGAAGAGTCAAAAACTTGCTCCTGAATGGATAGCTGCTTGCGCCCGTAAAGATTGGGATTTTGGCGTATTTGATACCGAAAACAAGCATGACTGGCTGCTTCAGGATGCGCTGGAGCGGGCTTGCCAGCAGCCGCTGGTGCGTGGTTTGATGAAAGCGCCTGCTACCCCCGTGCCACCCACAGTCCAAGCCATTTTTTGCATCGATGTGCGCTCTGAAGTCTTCCGCCGGGCGATGGAAGCCAGCAGCACTACCGTACAGACGCGTGGTTTCGCCGGTTTTTTTGGTTTGTTTATTTCTTATTCGCCTACGGGCACGGCGATGACCCGGCCCCAATTGCCCGGTCTTTTGCCGTCGAGCCGTTGCGTGACGGACGAGTGTGATTCGGTTTCACTTGGCCAAGCGATTGCCCAGCGGCGCAAGCGGGGTTTGCAGTGGCGCAGCACTTGGCAAAGCTTTCGCAGCTCCGCCAGCAGCGGCTTCAGCTTTGTAGAAACTTGCGGCCTGCTGTACGCAGGCAAGCTTGTGAAAAACACGCTTTGCAGCTTTGACACACCGCCTACGGTAGAGCAAACCGGCTTGTCAAATGACGAGATTCAAAGCAGCCGGCCACGCCTGCAAAATCTTCCTGGTGCAACGTCAGAGGCTGAGTTGCAATCGCGTGCAGATATGGCCGCTGGCATTCTCGGGGCGATTGGCGTGACACAAGACTTTGCCCGCATCGTGCTGCTGGCAGGCCACGGTAGCCAGACTGCCAACAACCCGCATGCAGCCGGGCTGGACTGTGGTGCGTGTGGCGGTCAAACTGGCGAGGTCAATGCGCGGGCCTTGGCGGCGCTGCTCAATGATGCAACTGTGCGAACAGCCCTGATTGATAAGAATATCCACATCCCGGCCACGACCTGGTTTCAGGGCGGCATGCACAACACCACCACTGATGAACTGGCCCTGTACGACACTGACCTGGTACCCGCCAGCCACACAGCTGATTTACGGCAGCTCAAAGCCACTCTCATACTGGCGGGTCAACGCGCGAGGGCCGAACGTGCGCCCACGCTGGGTTTGGCGCACTTGACGGGCAATTCATTGCAGCTTGAAAATGCCATTAAAGCCAAAGCCAATAACTGGGCCGAGGTGCGGCCAGAGTGGGGCCTGGCCAACAACGCCGCTTTCATCGTCGCGCCGCGCACCCGCAGCCAGCATCTAAATTTGGCAGGGCGGTCTTTTTTGCATGACTACGATTACACGCAAGACCCCGAGCTGGGTGTGTTGACGCTGATCATGACTGCTCCGATGGTGGTGACCAACTGGATCAATATGCAGTACTACGCCAGCGTGGTTGACAACGTTAAATACGGCAGCGGCAACAAGGTGCTGCACAACGTGGTGGGCGGCAGGCTGGGTGTGTTTGAAGGCAATGGGGGTGATCTGCGGATTGGCTTGCCAATCCAGTCGCTGCATGACGGTAACCACTGGCAGCACACGCCGCTGCGCCTGAGTGTTTTTATTGAAGCGCCACAAGTGGCCATTGACAGCGTCATCAACAAGCACGCCGTGGTACGCCAGCTGGTAGACAATCAATGGCTGCATTTGTTCCAGATTGACGCCAATACTGACCAGCCAACCCTACCTGCGATGATTTACCGCCGCACCTGGACCGGTTGGACACTGGAAGTTTGCTGACAAACCAAATTCTTGATTTGATCTAGACTTAGTTATGACCTCCCCGTCGCCAACCCACGTGTCAGCTTACCAAGCCTGTCTTGACGAAGCCCGCAGGCAAGCGCCTTTGATGGCTCAGCGCTGGTACGACGCGCTGTTGCAAACGCTGTTTAGCAAGTCCACTGCATCTACAGCGGCGCATGACAAAAATCAAATCCATGATGCCTTTCTCGCACTAAAAAAGTACCAGGCAGAGATTGAACAAGGATTTGCGCTGCAGATTGCCCATGCCATCGAGCGGGAGGCGGGAGCGCCCACTGGGCGCAGTACGGGCCGCTCCCACGCGTCGCTTCGCAGCACAACTTCATCCTTCAAATTCGAGGATTTGGAATTGATGGGCGACGAACAGGTGCAGGATGCGCTGGACCAAGCCAGACTGTCTCAAACACTGCTCTTGACTTCTGAATCAGGTCTGGCCGGGTTGTCAGCTCGGCTGAGTACCGCACAGGGTTACAAGGTAGTTAAGTCTGACAAGAATCCGCTGCGGCCCGAGGTCTACGCCAACGCGCTGGTGCAAGTGCTGCAAGATTTGCCAGCCGAGATTGAAGTTCGGACGCGTTGGCTCATTTATGGTGGCCAGATCATGGGAGAGTTGTTGCAGGCGCTCTACGTTCATCTGGACGAACAGCTTGAAAAGCAGGGCGTTAGACAAGCGGGCTATGCGGTGGTTTCGTCACCCGACGAACCCAACCGCGCATCCCAGGCACGGGGTGGCGCTGATGGTCCAAGGACTGAATCGGCAAGTCTAGGACAACCGGACCTGTACCAGAGCAACGGTCAACAGCCGCTTCGAGACCTTTCGCAAGCAGATCTTCTGAGCCCTGAGCAGCTTTTGACGCTGGACCACTTGCACCGTTTGATGTCTGGCGACTACAACGACTCATTCTTGGGCATAACAGGCGATGGCATAGTCTCAGATTCGGGCGCTTTGCGGGCCCATCTTCCACGCGAAAATCTCAAGCGGTCAGTCCCCAACGTGGGGCAGTCAATGGCCGCACAGGTGGTGAGGTTGATGATTGGGCGGTTGACTGCAGACCAACGGTTGCTGGCCCCTGTCCGGCAACTGCTTGCGGACGCGGAACCTGCGTTTTTGCGTTTGGGGGCGGAAGACCCGTCTTTCTTCAACAACAGAAATCATCCCGCACGACGTCTTTTGGAGGCCGTCACCGCTAAAAGTCTGGCTTTTGCCAGCGAGACGGACGAGGGTTTTGCGGAGTTCATGCTTGACCTGCAAGCCTCGGCTGAACGATTGACGCAAAACAAGGCGATTCAGTCGCTGGACTTTGCGGCCTTGCTCAATGAGTTTGAAGACCGTCAGGCAGTACGTAACCAGATGGTGGCTGAGTCGCAAAAGCTGGCTGTCACGTCGTTGATGCAGGCCGAACAGCGCTACTTGCTGGCTGAACAGATCGCGCTTGAGATTCGCCAGCGGCGCGACTTTGTTGCGGGAAATGCCATCATCGCAGCGTTTGTCACCGGACCTTGGGCACAGGTGATGGCAAATGAGCGGCTAACCGTAGAAAATGACATGTCGGGCAGGCGCAAAGCTGTCTTCAGCATGGCTTTGGGGGACTTGCTTCGGAGTGCTGATGTTCCTCAGGCCTCACGGCACCGCAAATGGCTGGTCAAGGCGATACCCGTCATGACCGAGGCTGTGCGCGAAGGCCTGCTGTCGATTGATTACCCGTTGTCCTTGTCCAAGCCCTTTTTTGACGAACTGATGCGTTTGCATGAACAGGCCTTGAGCGCGCCAGCGGAAAACATTGAAGCGGTGCAAAAAAATAGCCCGAGACCTAATCTTTCAGTCAACCCCTCAGATGCCGCCAATAGTCAGAACCCCTGGTTGCAATCGACGGAGATCAAGCACTCGGGCTTCCTGGATTTTCCAGACACAAATCAAGAAGCGCGTGCCTCGCGCAATGACGCAGTGACTCCGCCCGGTACGTCCAGCTCGCGTTCTACATCCGCCGATGCACTGGTCGAGACGTCCTTTTTTGATCAGCAGGACACCCAGCCAATGCGGACCGAGAATGTGCCTGACATGCAACTGGGCATCTGGGTTGAACTGGTCGCAGACAACCGGTGGCTTCGCGCGCAACTGTCGTGGATCAGTCCATATGGCACGCTGTTCATGTTCACCAGTAGGGGCGGGCGATGCCATTCCATGACGGCGAGCATGATGCAACAAATGATCGTGCAGCAACGCTTCAGATTCGTTAGCCGGCAGGACGTTCTGGACAGCGCGCTTGACGGGGTCGCTCAAACGGCTATTCGCAACAGTATGCAGCGCATCGTCTAACAAGGGCCATCACAGCAAGCGCACGTCGTGGTTTTATAGACTGTTGCGATGTTGCTCAATAGGGACATCAACCTGTCCGCTGTGGATAGGCGCTCTCGTGCTGGTTAGGCTCTCCGGCGGTGCTATGAAACCGACAAGCTGGCGTAGCGACTTTATGACTCGGACGATTCCTACACAAAGAGTCCCCTTTTTCTCCTGATACTTTTTTACACAATTAGTTACCCTAGTCACATCGGTCCTTTTTCCCGATGTGTCAATCGATTCACTGTTGCAAAGATGACAGAGGGTTCGACGCGCTAATCTCCAGGAAGGCAATCGTCACTGTGTATCAAAGTCTAAATAGCGTATTTTTATCGTGAGCAATGTACTCCCTAACTCGGGAGCTGCTCTAGCAGCCTGTCTAAATGAAGCGCGAAGGCAGGCCCCCCTCATTATTGAGCTCTGGCGCAGTGGTGTTTTTGATGTGCTGAATGAGCGTTACACCTCAAGCATGCAAAACATTGAAAAGCGGCACTTGGATGCTGCCATGTTGGCCTTGCATAACCACCAAGCTGACATCAGGAAAAATTTTGTAGCCGCGCTGACGAATGCGATAGCCAATGAAGCGCAGGCAGCGCCGCGCACAGAAACTGAAAACTCGCGCGTTTTCATCGGCTCTATGAATTTTGACGACCTTGAGCTGATGGGTGATAGCGCGGTGCAAGAAACAGTGGACAGCGCACGCCTATTGCAAACGGTAGCCATAGTGTGTGAGGCCGGTTTGGCAGCGTTTTCAGCAAGGCTAAGCACAGCCCAAGGTTTCGAGCAAGTCAACACCCAGATGAATCCGCTGCGCCCTGAAATTTTTTCCCGGTCATTACTCACGGCCGTACAGAACATACCGGTTGAAAATGCTCTCCGTTCGTTGTGGTTCACTCACGGCGGCCTATTGCTCGGCCAGCTGGTACAAGGCCTTTACCTGGCGCTGAACGAATTGTTGACTAAACGAGGCATAGAACCCGCAGCCTACCGGGTCATAACGAAGCGCGGGTTCAAAGTTGCTGGTCAGTCGAACTACTACGGGGCCGGTGGAGCCAATGGGTTTGATGACCTAGCATCCAGTGCTTTTGCGTCCTTGAACGACGATTTGGGCGAACTTCCGACTATTTCTTTCCCGCAGCCAGAATCAAAGCGTATTCAAGCGCCAGTCGCTGTGCCCTCACAGACCCAATTGACAGTCGATCGTTTGTCCCCCCTCTGCGTCCGTGAAGAGCCATCATCATTACAAAAACCGGCGCTATCTCCTGAATTTGAACCCATCGTGCATCAGGACTTTTCGAATCCTCTGCCTGCTGTATTGGCAGGTTTGAATGCGTTAGAAGGGAATGGCGAAGTAGGGCCCCATGCCCAGAGCAAAGTAGCAGACGCGCTGCCTTTGCGATTGACCCAATTACGCGAGCAACTGAAGCTTGGAGTCAAAAGCGTGAGCCAGTCACGGGCTATTGACGCAGTGAGCTTGATTTTCGAAAAAATAGCAGATGACCAGCGCCTGCTTGCCCCGGTGCGGCAGATCATTGCCAACCTTGAGCCTGCTTTTTTAGTGCTGACTTTGACAGCTCCGCGCTTTTTTAACGAAAAGTCGCACCCTGCACGTCAACTGCTCGGAACCATCGCTTCAAAAAGTATGGCTTTTGCCACTGAAGGTGCGCCGGGTTTTGCTGTATTTTTGCGAGACTTGCAGGACGTCGCGCTGTTGCTGGTGGAAGGAGGGGAACACGATAGCCAGCACTTTGCCAAAGTGTTGGCGGGTTTCGAAGAGAAGAATGTGCTGCGCGAGGCCGCCGAATACGAGAGCCACCGGAGCACAAAAGCTGCATTGCTTGAGGAGGCACAGCGAGGTATCCTGGCCAAGAAGATTTCCGCCGAGATGCTCGCACGCGCCGATTTTGGTTTGGCTAACCCAGCCATCGCCGCGTTTTTGACAGGAACTTGGGCGCGGGTACTTGCCAAAGAAAGATTGGCCGGAGACGCCGATAAAACTGGCATGTACAAACCTATTTTCAGTTTGACTCTGGGAGAGCTGTTGTGGAGCCTAGATGTCAAACTAACGGCGCCACACCCCAAGCGGCTAGCCAAACTCATACCCAGCATTTTGGAAAGATTGCAGGGTGGCCTGCTTTCGATCGGTGCCTCGCCGTCCGAATCAAAAGCCTTCTTTGAAGAGGTGTCGACGATTCACCAACGCTCGCTCAACGCCGGCGCTAGCGGTCAGCCTGTGGCAGAAAACGCCAAGCGGGTGACATCTGTAACCAGTGGCAAAACAAGATTGGAGCTAGATGGTTTGTTCGGAGCTGGTGATTCCGCATATGGCGTAGGGCCTAGTCCTGTTCCGTGTGATGCGCTGGGCACTCGTTCTCCAAAAAATGCAATGCCTGAAGCAGAACCACGTTTTCAGCGAACCCAGCCTTTTATCGACACTGCCGCTAGCGAGGAATCCGCGTTTGATCAGCAGGCCATCGTTTCGGGCAGTATTCAGCTGCGATTGGGCGCATGGGTTGAGCTGTTTGCGGACGAACAATGGTTCCGTGCGCAATTGAGCTGGATTAGCCACTACAGAACCCTGTTCATGTTTACCAGCGCAGACGGTCGTACGCATTCAATGACTGAGCCCTTGTTACAGTACTTTTTGTTGCAAGGGCTAATCAAAGTCATTAGTCAAGAAGGTGTGTTCGGCGGGCGCTGAACCAAATGAGACCCTAAGTTCAACAAATCATCTGGTGCTGGCCGATTCAGCAAAAAGCCAGGCGTGCGTAACGCCTAGCTGCTAGCCGGCGGTATTGGCGGCTCACGACGCTGCAGTTTTTTTCGCACCAGTGCGATGTTGCTGCGCAATGCGTACAACTCGTCTGTGTACGACAAGGGCACGGTGACACGTTCAGCGTGACGCTCCAGAGCCTGCAGTTCTTGCATCAATGCATGGCTTTCATGGCCGTCAATCCGCTGTTCAATGTCGCGCAGTTGGGCGTACCACCTGAAGATGCGAGACCGCACTCGAAAGGTGTAAAGCGGCGGCAAAATACGTGACAGCGGCAGCATCACCGCAATGATGATGCCCATCACCAGCCACATACGCTCGACCAGATTGGCCATCCAGAAACTGATGTAACGCTGCATCAGTGGCGGTCCGTTTTTGATGGCGCGTTCGGCTTCTTTGGCAATCGGTAGCTCGTTGTTTTCCAAGTTTGGGTAAGCTCTGGCCCGCTTGAACCAGCCTGCGCCGCCATGTAGGGTGTTGCCCGCCAAGGCAAACAATTGCAATAACGCAGGGTGTGTGCTGTTACGGCTCACCAGCGTTGTTGTGGGACCCACCAACCTGACGTCATCAGGCGGGACGTTGGCCGCAAGATCAACCACCCCGCGCGGCAAGCGAGTGGCGCTTAAAAAATCAAAGCGGCGCGAATATGCATCGCTTTGCGGGAAGTTCATCAATTTGACGCCTGGCGTCTGCAACAGCATCTGCACCATCAGTGATTCAGGCGCTGAGGCAAACACAATGGCGTCAATCTCTCCGCCCAAAAACGCCACCGTGGCGGGCGTTTGCTCAAGACTCGATATCTTCAAGCTGGTCGGCTCTATACGGTTACTTTCAAGCAATTTGCCCATCAAACTGGGTACACCACTGCCGGGCGTGCCGGTATTGACTTTCAGGCCTTGCAACTGCGTCAGCCCCGTCAGGGTCGCAGTGGCAGTAATTTTCCGTGCTGCTTCTTCCCGGTAAAAAAGCCACAGGGGTTCCAAAAACAGGCTTCCCAGCGACTGGAGATTTTCCTTGTCAGTATCGGTGTAGTCGCTGGTGCCGCCCTGTACAAAACCTAGGTCAACTTTACCTTCTCGCAGCAACTGGAGGTTAGCCGCCGAGCCTTGCGTAGGGATCAGTTCAACCGTGATGCCGTCTAGCTTGAGCGCCTTGGCGTAGCGCTTGCCAAACTCGTCGTAGGCGCTTTGCGCAGGGCCAGTGGCCAGCGTGACTTGCTTGGGTGGATTCGGGTTCAGCCACCAGTAGGCCAGCACCAGCAGCCCAATCGCTAAAAAAACAAACGGGCCGAACGAGACCGCCAAGTCACGGATGGACAGCAGCGTGTAGCGGATGGTTTTGGACATGGGCAGCACCATACCATGTTCGAACTTAAGAAACTGTCAAAAACGACACTTTTCGGGTATAAAAAGTGTCTTTTAACCAATAAATTCGGGCGCAAGCAGCTACTAAATTAATAGTGGCAAAAGAAACGCGAAAAAGCCACCCATGGCATAAATCACCACACTGGCCAGATAAATACGCCGTGATGTTCTGCGGGTGCTCAGGCAGGCTTGTCGCTCTGCCATGTCAACGGGACAGGGTGCAAAGCGGCTGCGCCACTGCAGCCAGCCGCTGATAACCAGCATGACACCCGCCACCCCAAAAACCACTTCCTTGTATTCACTGATCCACACTAGGCCAGGCACGGTTGCTATTAGTGTTGACAGTGCTGCACCTGCCCCAAGGCCTACCAGAAGCGCTGGCAAGGCGCAGCACAAAAGCGTACCAGTGCTGGTAAACAAGCTTAGAAATGCCAGCCACTTACCTGGCGGTTCAGCCAAGGATGGGGGGGTCATTTTTTGGCTTTTGTAGCGGCTTTGATATCTTCAACTGACTGGGCCACCGTTTCCAACTTGACCACGTCATAGCCGGCGTCCTTGATCTCGGCTGTGATCTTTTTGCCGTCTAGCGTTTGGCCCTCTTTGGCTTCAACGGCGACAATTTTCTTCTTCAGGTCGACAAAAACCGCCTTGGTTTGCGGCATCTTCAGCAGTGTTTTCTCAATGCCTTGTGCGCAAAAAGAGCAAACCATGCCGTTGACCGTCGCTTTAACGCTTTCAGCTGCAAATGCATTGTTAAAAGTGGCTGTAGCCCAAATAATGCTGGCGCAAGCAGCTACTGAATTAATAGTAAGAATGCGAGTGATAGAGCTTTTCATAAAATTCTCCTTGAGTTAAAAAATATACATAAAGTTAAAACGCCCCTGTTTCATGTTGTTCACGCCGAACTCCACGAAGTAGCGGTTGTGGATCAACCGCAGCATCGGGGTGATTTCAGTTTTCTCAGACAGACCGCGCATACGCCGTGCTTCAACGATCAGCCAGGGCTGGGTCTCCTCGTAGTCAACTTCATAGAACGAAAAGCCTGCACGTGCAGATACAAAGTCATGGTTGACGCCCGGCGCTCTGTAAAGCCGCGCCGATGCCGACATATACAGCCGGGTGGTTTCATAGTCGGTCGACACACCGGGTGCGAACATCGTTTTACCGCCGCTAAAGTTGTTGCCAGTCACCTGGCCCGCACCACCCACAAACCAGAAGTTAGCCTGCGAATGCTCGCCGTTAATGCGGTGAACAAGTCGGGTGTAGGTCAACTCGCTAAAGTTGCGTGTTAACTGTGACGCAGGGCGTCTGTCATCAGACCGCATCACCACAGCGCCCGCGCCAAACGCATCACGCGGCGTGATGGCATGGTTGACCCAGGCCTCCTGCCAGTTGGGTGAAAAGTCGCCCATGGCCATGGTGCTGCCCTTAAACCCCATCGGGCCGGCGTTGGCAGTGGTTGCCGATAAGCCAAGCAGAAATATGAACAGCAGTTTCATGGCCGTTTTCAGTTACTTAGATACCTGAATGTCCGTGACGACTATCGCGGTACCCGCCTGCTCAGCCTTGAACTTGATTTTGTCCCCGGTTTTGAGGTTATCCAGAATGGCGACATCTTTGACTTGAAACACCATCGTCATACCGGGCATATCCAGGCTTTTGATCACACCGTGTTTGAGCGTGATTTTCTTGTTTTCCTTGTCGATCTTGCGTACCTCGCCATCTGCCATGTCGGCAGTTGCTGGCGTGGCTGTCTCTTTCTTGGGGGGATCTTTGGCCATCGGTGCGCCGGCGTGGGAAGCTGCAAATACGTTGGATGTACCTAAAAGCATTGCGGCGATAGACATCAGTTGTTTGAGATTTTTCATAGGGAGACTTTCGAGGTTTAAAAAAGAGACGTCAAGCCTGGCGAGCAGCTTTGGTGGCGGGCTTGGCCTTGTAGGACTCGTAGACGCGCGGGCTACCGTCGCGTGCCACAAGCACCACGTCAAAGGCGTCACGAGCGCCAGCCATCTCTCCGGACATTTCCATGCCGGGTGAGCCTATCGGCATGCCTGGCACCGCCAGCCCGATGGCGACTGGCTTTTCACGCAGCAGCCGCTTGACTTCGCGTGCGGGGACGTGGCCTTCGATCACATAGCCGCCGACTTGTGCGGTGTGGCAAGAACCAAATTTGGCCGGTAGCCCCAACTTTTGACGGATGGGTGCGGTGTCGCTGACGTCGTTCGTGACGACGTTAAAACCTTCTTTGCGCAAGTGAATGACCCAGTCCTTGCAGCAGCCGCAGGTGGGGGTCTTCCAGACAGTGACCTGCTGGGGCTGTATGGCTGCCTGCCCAAGCTGTGGGTAGGCTAGCGCGGCAACGCCTATCAAGCTGAGTGCGCCCTGTACAAAGTTGCGGCGGCTTCGCGGTTGAATGTGATTTGACATAGTTGTGCTCCTTGAATAATGCAGACGGATGGGTATTTACTTTCCAGCCAGTACAGTGATCTTGCCGACCATGCCGGCTTGGTAGTGGCCTGCAATCAGGCAGGCAAATTCAAACTCACCGGCGCGGTTAAAAGTCCATATCAGGTTTTGCGACTTGCCGGCTGCAACGTGCGCCATGTAGGGTTCGTCGTGCTCCATGTTCGGGAACTTCACCATCAGCGCTGCATGCGCGTCGAGTTCTTTTTTTGTGCCGATGACCATTTCATGCAGCTGCTTACCCTGATTTTTGACAACGAAGCGAATCGTCTCACCTTGCTTGACGGTCAACGTATCCGGTGTAAAACGCATGTTGTCACCCATGTTTAAGGTGATCGTGCGTTTAACGGACTTTGCATCGCCCGCGATGCCCCAGTCTTTTTGTTCCTTCACGACCGCGCCAGTTTTAGCCTTATGCGTGGTGTTTTCATGTGCGAAAGAAGCTATAGGCCAATAAATCAGGGCGCAAGCAGCTACTAAGTTGATAGTAATAAAAGGTTTCATACAGATATTTTTTGGGTTGTTGTGGGTTTAATGCTTCATGCCTTCGTGACCGCCTGCGCCTTTGTGATTCATCACTGGCTTGCGGATCTGCACCTCAACCTCCTTGGCGGGCATGTTCTGCGCCTTCATCGATTGACCACCTTCTGACGCAAAGCGTGCCGGGTTCGGCAAAGCGCCTGTCCATTCATAGGCCACCGTGCCAGCGGGGTGCTTGTACCAACCCGGGTCTTTGTAGTCGCCAGGCTTTTGGTCTTTGCGTACCTTGAGCATGCTGAACATGCCGCCCATCTCCACGCTGCCAAATGGCCCTTCGCCCGTCATCATCTTGGCGGTGTTGTCGGGCAGCGGCATGTCCATCTCAGCCATGTCGGCCATGCCGCGTTCGCCCATCACCATGTAGTCGGGGATGACGTTGGTGATCTTTTTCACAATCTCCCGGTGGTCAACGCCAATCAGAGTGGGCACGTCGTGACCCATGGCGTTCATGGTGTGGTGGCTCTTGTGGCAATGAAAAGCCCAGTCTCCTTCTTCGTCCGCCAAAAACTCGATTTGCCGCATTTGACCCACCGCCACGTCGGTGGTGACTTCATACCAGCGTGTCGATTTTGGTGTGGGTCCGCCGTCAGTGCCAGTGACCAAAAATTCGTGGCCGTGCAGGTGAATCGGATGGTTGGTCATCGTCAAGTTGCCAAATCGGATGCGTACCTTGTCGTTTTTACGAACGATCAGTGGGTCAATGCCTGGGAAGACGCGGCTGTTCCAGCTCCAGATATTGAAGTCCAGCATGGTCATGATCTTGGGGGTGTAGGCACCTGGGTCGATGTCGTAGGCGTTGAGTAAAAACACAAAGTCCCGGTCCACTTCATCAATCAGTGGGTGTTTGGCCTTGGGGTGTGTGATCCAAAAACCCATCATGCCCATGGCCATTTGCGTCATCTCGTCAGCATGCGGGTGGTACATGAAAGTGCCGGGGCGGCGCGCGACAAACTCGTACACAAAGGTTTTGCCGACGGGAATCGCTTTCTGGTTCAGGCCCGCCACGCCGTCCATGCCATTGGGCAGGCGCTGACCATGCCAGTGAATGCTGGTGTGTTCGGGCAGCTTGTTGGTCACGAAGATTCGGACCCTGTCACCTTCAACCACCTCAATCGTCGGGCCGGGTGACTGGCCGTTGTAGCCCCATAAATGCCCCTTGAAGCCGGGTGCGAACTCGCGCACCACCGGCTCTGCCACCAGATGGAACTCTTTGACGCCTTGGTTCATGCGCCAAGGCAATGTCCAGCCATTGAGCGTCACCACCGGGTTGTACGGGCGACCGGTATTGGGCACCAGCGGTGCCATGGTGTCGGGTTTGGTCTGCATGACGGGCTCTGGCAAGGCGGCCATGGCGACTCGGCTGACTGCAGCAGCGCTGACAGCGGCAGTAATCGCGCCTGCACCCGTTAAAAAGCTTCTTCGGTTGTTCATTTTGAGTCTTTGTCTATTGGGTTAATGGCGGCTCAGTGCGGCTTGGTGCCGCTGCCAGCCGTAGCGGGCGCTGCCATCATCATGCTGGTGGGTTTGCCGGTCATGGACGCGCTGAGCGCAGCATCTGCCAGCCAGAATTGCTGATAAGCATTGATGGCGGTCACGACGCTGCCTATTTGGTCGCGCGTATCGGCGAGCAGCTCAAACACGCCAATCAGCATGCCGTTGTAGCGCAGCACGTTTTCTTCCGCCATGGTTTTACGCAGGGGTACCACTTCATCGCGGTAGTGGCGAGCGACGTCGTGGGCTGTGCGATAGGCTGAGTAGCTTTCGCGCAGCTGCGACGTAGCGCTGCGCACAGTACTTTCATAGCGGTTAGCCGCCGCAAGAGACTGCGCGTTCATCGCATCACGCTTGGCATTGCCCCAGTCAAAAATCGGTAGCCTGATACCCAACTCATAGCCGCGCTTGGCAAATCCTCTGCCTATACCGCCGCCGTTGTCAAATGTGGTGCTGCGGATAATGTCCAGTTCAACATCAACCAGGCTGGTCAGCAGGTTCAGGCCTTGGGATTTTCCGGCGGCATCCAGTTGACCGCGGGCCAACTGCACGTCCAGGCGCTGCTCTTGCGCTGTGCTGCTGACCACATCGGGCGCGCGGGCTTCTTTGGGTAAATCAGGCAGCCTGTCGGGTAATTTCAGGGTAGCCGCTTGCACATCCGTCAGGCCCAGTTGCCGCACCAGTTCTTCACGCGCAGCCAAAGCGTTGTGCTGCGCTGACGCCAGTTGGGCGACGCTGTCAGCATAAAAAACTTGTTGGCGTGCGCGCTGCAATTTGTTGAAATTACCCACCTGCTGCATACGCTTGGCCAGCTCGGCGCTGGCCTCGGCGGTGGTGCTGATTTGCTGGGCGTATTGCAACACTTGGCCGCTAGCAACGGCCCGCACCCAGGCTTGGCGAACTTGCGTCACTTGTTCGACCACGCTTGCAGAAAGTTGAACTTTGGCCTGGGTGATCTGGCTTTGTGCAATGGCTTGCCGACGCGGTAGCGTTAGCAAGTCCAGCAGGCCAAACGACAAGATACGGCCCAGTTCCAGTTCGTCCTTGAAGGTGACGCGTTCAAATTTGAAAATCGGATTGGAAATACGCCCCGCTTGGTTGGCGGCAGACATGTCGGCCCAGCTTTGCGCCAGCAGCGTTTGCACTGCGGGGCTATTTGCCAAGGCCAGTTGAACGGCGTCGTCTGAACTCAGCGGCTTGGCCAGCAGATCGATTGCAAGCTTGTTTTTGGCATCGCGCTGCTCCGCGTTACGGCTGAGCTGCAGATTTCCGCTGGTAAATGCGCCAGCTGATTGATTGGTTTCATCAATGGCTTGGTCAAAGTTGACTGACGCGCAGCCTGCCAGCGCCAAACAGGCGGCGAAAACCGCAGTCGACTTGAATAGTCTGCTTTTAAGAAGAGTTTTCATGGTTTGGCTCCTGGCATGGTGTCGCCCGGTTTGGTGGCCGCCGCAGGTGTGTTGTCAGGCTGTTGCGCTTGCCTGGCGTATTCACGCCAGCCGCCAATACGCGCAGCGGTGTCATTCGCGGCCTTCCAGTTGGCGACAGGCTCATCAGCGTAAGAGCGGTAGCCTTCAAAGGCTGACTGGTAGGGCACAGGCACTGCCTTGCCGGTTGCGTTTTGGGGCGCTGTGGTCTGGGCACCCGCCGTGGTGGCTATTACGGCGCAGCAGAGGCCTGCAGCTAAAAAGCGCGGCATCTTGAAGGTGAATAAAGTCATGCAAATCTCCTGAAACAGTTGCGGACGACTCAAAAGTCGTGGTCACTTGGTAAACGCCCGTTCGGGCATGAACCAAATTGCAAAGTACAGGCCCAGTTTGGGCCTGGGGTTCAGGAAATCGGTGGTTTTTGGCCGAGTGCAGTGGTAGCACTGGCAAAGTGGGCAGCCGCAGGGCGCGGCAGGGTGAGGGGCGAGAAAGTCTGGCTCAGGCTGCCTGCTGGAGGTGTTAACGCCAGGGTGTGGCATGCTTGGCAGGTTGAGCATGAGTCGCAATCGCTATCTGCGGTCACAGTTGCACTCGCTTGGGCGTGTCCCTCGCAGTCGTGCATAGCTGCTGTTTGGGAGCCTTTTGAGTCAAAAGCCAGATTTTGTATCCCAAAAGCCGAATTTTTACCTTCAATAGTGGCTTTTGGCAAATGAATACGGGCGCGAGAAGCTCCTGATTCAATAGCAGCTTCGGTCTGCAAGTGCGTGTGGGCAACCTGGTTTGCGGCCATTTCAGTCGCCATCATGTCGCCCGCCCAGCCACGAAGGGGAACCAAGACAATCATGAGGACAAAAACCAGAATGCGCATAGCCTAATGATACGGTGGGATTCTAAAAGTTCAACCAGTCGCTAATCTTTTGCCGCACGAAGCCGCAGGGCATTCACCACGACCGATACTGAACTCAGGCTCATGGCCAGCGCGGCGATCATCGGTGAAAGCGACCAGCCTAGCAGCGGATACAGCACCCCGGCGGCAATCGGGACTCCAATCGCGTTGTAAAACAGCGCAAAGCCAAGGTTCTGCCGCATGTTTTGTACGGTCTGACGCGAAATCGCCTGCGCTCTGGCGATTGAGCGCAAATCACCCTTGACCAGAGTTACGTGGCTGGCGTTCATGGCGACATCAGTTCCGGTACCCATCGCGATGCCGATGTCAGCTTGCGCCAGCGCGGGCGCGTCGTTGATGCCATCGCCTGCCATGGCGACTCTGTGTTTTTTACCTTCGCTATCCACTTCGCTTTGCAGGCGTTTTACCAGCGCGACCTTATCTGCAGGCTTGACCTCGCCATAGACCTCATCGATATCCAGCTTGGCCGCCACAGCGTTGGCTGTGGTCAATCCGTCGCCGCTGGCCATCACAACCCGCACACCTGCTTCGCGCAGTTGCGCCAGTGCTTCCAGCGTGGTTGGCTTGATGGCATCAGACACGCTGATCAGCCCCGCCAGTTTGCCATCAGCCGCCAGATACATCACACTGGCACCGCTTTGTCGCAAGGTTTCAGCCTCTTTTGCGAGCGCTTGCCAGTCAACGTTGTCAGCGTCCATCAGGGTCGTGTTGCCCAATGCTAGGCGCTTACCCGCCACTAGCCCGCGTACGCCAATGCCGCTTGCAGATTCAAAATTCTCCACTTTATCGATTTGCAGATTTTGTTGCCTGGCCTGCGCAACGACGGTAGCGGCCAGCGGATGCTCTGCACCCTGGTCAAGACTGGCGGCCAGTTGTAGCACGCTGGCCTCAAGCCACCCCGCTGCTGCAATGACTTTTTCAAAACTCGGCTTGCCTTCGGTCAGGGTGCCGGTCTTATCGACTACTAAGGTATCGATGGTACGAAAGGTCTCAATCGCTGCCGCGTCCCTGAACAAGATGCCCTGCGTGGCCGCGCGGCCCGTGGCAACCATGATCGACATGGGCGTTGCCAGCCCGAGGGCGCAAGGGCAGGCAAT
>JBBRDA010000015.1:0-34150 GCA_038204335.1 Burkholderiales bacterium | reverse complement strand
GGCGGTGGGCCAAAGTTGATTTCCAGCTTCAACCTTTGCCCTATCATTGTTCAATTCCAGCCTGACCCGGTTATTGAACCTAGAAATTTCTGCGGCTGAGGCAGATGGCCGAGGCAAAATCGTCTCCAGCCCGCGTATTGTCACTGCGGACCAAGTTAAGGCATTGATTGAGCAAGGTACTGAATTACCCTATCAGCAAGCCACCTCCAGTGGCGCAACGGCAGTTGCGTTTCGCAAAGCCAACTTGAAACTTGAAGTCACGCCGCAAATCACGCCTGAAGGCAACATCATTTTGAACGTGGATGTGAACAAAGACAGTGTGGGTCGCGCGACAGCCAACGGCTTTGCGATTGACACCAAGCATATCCAAACGCAAGTCCTCGTTGAAAACGGCGGTACGGTGGTTATTGGCGGTATTTACGAGCAAAGCGACCGCGAAGACGAAACGAAAGTCCCTTTGTTGGGAGACATTCCAGTTTTGGGCAGCCTGTTCAAGCAAAAGACCCGCACTGCCAATAAATCTGAATTGCTGGTTTTCATCACGCCCAAAGTGCTAACCAATGGTGCACCGCTGCGTTAAATTTTTGCAGCGCGATTGGCCCAAGAACCATTGAGCGCCGCAATCCCAACTATCGCTTGCGTGGGGTTGCCAGGTTCAGGCAAGTCAACCATTGGCAGACAGTTGGCAAGGCGCCTAGACCGTCGATTTTTCGATTCTGACTTGGTGATAGAGCGGCGCATAGGCTGCTCTATTCGCGAATTTTTCGAGCGCGAAGGAGAACAGGTTTTTCGTGACCTCGAGCAGGATGTGATCGATGAGCTGACGCAGAATACTGGCTGTGTGTTGGCCACTGGGGGCGGTGTTGTTTTGCGGCAAGCTAACCGCGACAACCTTCACCAGCGCTGCCATGTTATTTATTTGCATTCTGCGCCTGGAGAGGTTTTCCGCCGCTTGCGGCATGACCAGAACCGGCCGCTACTCCAAGTCGCTGATCCACAGACTCGGCTGAAAGAGTTGTATGACCTGCGTGATCCGCTATACCGCGAATCAGCGCATTTTGTGGTTGAGACGGGTCGTCCATCAGTTTCAACGCTGGTCAACACAATCGTTATGCAATTGGAGTTGGCCGGGATTGTGGATGCCCGAGGTTAGTTGCCTTTAGTTGGCGAACAAGTGCCTCTACACTTGGCGTTATGCTTGATATTTCGCCTCCGAGTCCTCTTCAGGTCAGTATTCATCTCGCCGACCGCAGCTACGCCATTTTCATCGGCTCAGGCCTTCTTGGTGACCCGGCGACGTACCAGAACTTGCCGGTTGCCAGCACCGCCCTGATAGTTTCGAACACCACCGTAGCGCCCATTTATGGTGCCCAGCTGGAAACTGCCCTGAAACTGCGCTACGCCAGAGTCTTGGCGCTGGCGTTGCCCGACGGGGAAGCTCACAAAGACTGGCTCACGCTGCAACTCATTTTTGATGCCCTGCTCGAAAACGGCTGCGACAGGAAAACAGTTTTATTTGCGCTGGGCGGCGGTGTCGTCGGCGACATGACAGGTTTTGCCGCCGCCAGCTACATGCGCGGCGTCCCGTTTGTGCAGGTACCCACCACCTTGCTGGCGCAGGTGGATTCATCAGTGGGCGGCAAAACCGCCATCAACCACCCCATGGGCAAAAACATGATTGGCGCGTTTTACCAGCCCCAGTTAGTGGTTTGTGACCTAGACCTTCTTAAAACCTTGCCAGCCAGAGAGCTAAGTGCCGGTCTCGCTGAAGTGATCAAATACGGCCCGATTGCCGACATGGCCTTTTTCGATTGGATTGAAACCAATCTGCCTGCCTTGCTGGCCAGTGAGCCAGCCGCATTGAGTCACGCGGTTCAGCGCAGTTGCGAGATCAAAGCGATGGTCGTGGGGCAAGACGAGCGCGAGCAAGGCCTGCGCGCGATATTGAATTTTGGCCACACCTTTGGCCATGCGATCGAATCTGGGTTGGGCTATGGCCAGTGGCTGCATGGCGAAGGCGTGGGCTGCGGCATGGTGATGGCGGCGCATTTGTCGCAGCGCCTTGGTCTGGTTGATGCTGCCTTTGTAAGCCGTCTGACACAGCTTGTCCAGCGTGCCGGTTTGCCCGTCAAAGGCCCGATCTTGGATAAAACCGACAATGCCGGGCGCTATTTGCAGCTGATGCGCGGGGATAAAAAATCTGAAGCGGGGGACATCCGATTTGTACTGATCGATGCGCCCGGCAGCGCTTGTGTGCGTGCCGCGCCTGATGCCTTGGTGCGCGAAGTGATCGACGTCTGCTGTGCTTGAATCGATTTACCGGCTCCATAATGCTATTATTTCAGGAGCTATTTGCGCCCGTATTTATTGGCTTGAAGCCCGTTTTTATACCTAAAATAAACCATTTTTCGTGCTAACCAAGCCACTTTGGGCATCTTTTGCCTGTGACCCAGCCCAGTCCCGCGGACGGCTGTTTTTTGAAGCGCCTGCGCCCACGCGGTCTGAGTATCAAAGAGACCGTGACCGGATCGTTCATTCCTCCGCCTTTCGCAGGCTGGTCTACAAAACCCAAGTTTTTTTGAACCATGAAGGCGATTTGTTTCGCACCCGCCTGACGCATTCCCTCGAAGTCGCTCAGTTGGGTCGTTCGATCGCCCGCAGCTTGAATTTGAATGAAGACCTGGTAGAAGCCATCGCGCTGGCACACGATTTGGGTCATACACCCTTCGGTCATGCCGGGCAGGATGCGCTCAACGAATGTCTTAAAAAGCATAACCCGGGCAGCGCCGGCTTTGAGCACAACCTGCAAAGCCTGCGCGTGGTGGACTCGCTGGAAGAGCGTTACCCCACTTACAACGGCTTGAACCTGACTTTCGAAACCCGCGAGGGGATTTTGAAGCACTGTTCACGTCGCAACGCCCGGCAGATTGAAGCGCGCGAGCCAGGCGGCGTGGCGCAGCGATTTGTCGACCAACAAGGCATCGCTCAGCCATGGCGCCAGCCGAGTCTGGAGGCGCAACTCGCCAATTTGGCCGATGAAATCGCCTACAACGCTCACGACATTGACGACGGCGTACGCTCTGGCCTGCTCTCGCTGGATCAACTGCAGGACGTTGCCTTGTTCAGGCATTTCAGCCGCGAGGCTCTGGCGCAACACCCTGGACTGAAGGGCCGTCGGCTGCTGTTTGAGGCCATCCGCCTGATGCTCAGCGCCCAGGTCTATGACGTGATGGATGCCACACGCACGGCGCTGGACGCGGCTTCCCCTTCAGATGTCGACGCGGTCCGTCAACACGACCCGCTGGTCTGTTTCACCCCAGCCATGGCGGCGCAGTCTGCAGATCTGAAAAAATTCTTGTCCAGGAACCTGTACCGCCACCCGCAGGTGCTTGAAAAAATGCAGCAGGCTCAGCAAGTCGTACGCGATTTATTTGCGGCCTACATGGCTGACCCGGCCCGGATGCCCCCGGCGCATGCCGACCGGTTTGATGGCAGCGACACACCGCGTTCAACCAGCGCCGCACCTGAACGCGTCGTGGCCGACTACATTGCCGGCATGACCGACCGTTTTGCAGCAAAAGAGCACGAGCGGCTGTAGCCTGCACGGTGGCTCGCGTTTTGCACTTCAATCCGCTCAATATGGGTGTGACATCATGATGAATTTTTGACCTCATGCATAGCGTTATGAGCTGTTTGCATTTTCAAAACTATCTTTTACGTTGGCAAAGGTTTACGCTTGGAATTGTTAGTTTTGATGATGTTTTGTGATTTTTTGTTGGTGCCTGTTGTTGGTTTGCTTCAGTTGGGCATTAAAAATGCTTGCACAATTTATAACTTTAAAGGCCTGTCATGGACTTCAATCGTAGAAACCTCATCTTGTCTGGTGTGGCAGCCAGTATCTCGGTGGCCAGCCCATTGCTCCATGCCCAGGCAGGCAAAGGCTCCCGCAAGCTTTTATTGGGTCAGTCAGTGCCCTTGACGGGCGCAGCCGACCAAATTGGCTTGGCCTATTTCAATGGCGCCAAAATGTACTTTGACGCGATCAATGCCAAAAATGGTGCAGCCGGTTACAAAATCGAGGTCAAAACCCTAGACGACGGCTATAACGCCACCAAGGCTGCCGCCAACGCCAAAGCACTGATTGACGAGGGCGCAGATGCTCTCTTTGGTTTTGCTGGCACGGCCAGTTGCGATGCGGCGTATGCCCTCACCAAAGCGTCGGGCATTCCCTTTTTTGCACCCTTTGCAGCCTCTGACACATTGCGCGAGGCCGCTGCTGGCAACGCTTTTCATGTCCGGCCTGGTCTGGCCGATGAGGCCTTCAAGGTGGCGCGTCACTGCGCCACATTGAACCAAGACCGAATTGCTGTTTTCGCTGAAGACGATGCCATGGGCCGAGCTGGCGTGGCCGCCGTGAGTCAGGCATTAACAGACCTCAAACGTCCCCCCATCGTTGCCAGCGCGCTGTCACCGGTCAACAGCGACAAGGTTGACGCAGCGGTTGCCACGCTGATGAAGGCCAATCCGCAAGCCATCATTCAGGTCAGTTTGTTCAATTCGTCTGCTGCATTTATCCGTAAAGCGCGCAAAGCTGGCTTTGGCGGTCAGTTTTTGAACTTTTCTGTGGTCGGGATCGACCCCCTGTTTGCAGCACTTGGTAAAGAAATCGGCGGCATCGTGATCTCGCAAGTTGTGCCGTCCCCCCGCAGTTTGGGAACGCCCCTGATCAAGGAATACCTGGATGTTCTCAATCAGACCGACCAAACCCCCAGCTACGAAAGCGTTGAAGGCTATGTTGCCGCACGCGCCTTTGCAGAAGGCGTTAGGCGCGCCGCGTCTGGCAGCGGCAAGCCAGACAGGGCTGGCCTGCAAAAAGCGTTTGAGTCCATGACAGACTACGACATGAGCGGCTTTCGGGTCAACTTGCGCGCTAAAAAGTACGACTCTGTGCGCGCGGTTGACCTGGTGACCATCACCGCAGACGGCAAGGTTGTCCGTTAAAGGGTTCTATTTGCTATAAATACGGGAGCTGCTTGCGCCCGTATTTATTGGTGATTTAACGGTTGTGACTACCAGTTGTCAGACCGGATGATGCTTTCCCAGCGGCCACCGTTGACCTTGTACACACTGACCACGCCATAGCGCTGCTCGCCTTTGTCGTCCCATTTCATGGACCCTGTTACCGGTGCAAAACCGTCCATCTTGCGCAGCACTTCAGTGATTTTGGCTGGGTCAGCGCTGTTGGCGCGCCGGATGGCGGCAGCCAAGATGTGGGTAGCGTCGTAGGTGTAGTGGCCACCGTAGGCGGGTGGGATTTTGAAGGCCGCCTGGTAGTCTTCTAAAAACTTGCGCCCACCTGCAAATTCACTGGCCTCCAGCACAATTGAGGTGGCATAAAACGCCCCGACTTTGCCGGTTTCTTTGATCATGTCGGTGGTTTTGAGCGTGTCAGTACCCAAGATGGTGATTTGCTTGTTGTAGTCAATTTTGACCAAATCATCAATCAACGCCACCACCTGAAAGTCATTCAACGTACTGACCACCACCTCAATGCCATCGGCCTTCAGCTTGGCCGCCAGCGCGGTAAAGTCTTTGGTCTTGTCGTCAAAGCTTTGGCGCAGGGCGATGGTTTTTTTGGCTTTGAGTTTGTCGGCCGCAGCGTCAGCTAGGCCTTTGCCGTAAGGCGTGCCATCATCGATCACGGCAAACTTGGTGCCGCTGATCTGACTGCCCGCAAACGAGCCAACCGCACGCGCTTGCAGCTCGTCATTGGCCACCAGTCGCAGGGCAGTGACGTGGCCCAGTTGGGTAAATTTGGGGTTGCTTGAAATCGCCAATTGGGCAATGCCTTTGGCGGCATAAATTGGCGCTGCCGGAATGCTCACGCCAGAGTTCAAATGGCCCACAACAGCCACCACGCCAGCATCTACCAGTTGCTGAGCGACCTTGGCGCCTTCTTGTGGGTTGGCTTTGTCGTCCATGGCGACCATTTCCAGCGTCACGAGTTTGCCATTGACTTTAAAGCCTTCTTTGTTCAGCTCGTTGATGGCCAACTGCACGCCGTTCGCCAAGTCTTTGCCAAGCGGGGCCAGTCCACCAGACAAAGGTTGAGCCACACCGATTTTGATGGTGTCAGGCATACGGTTACAGCCAGCAAGGGTGACGCTGAGGGCCGCGACCACGGCAGCGCTCATGACGCTGCGGCGATTGAGTTGTTTCATAAAGAGCTCCTGCAATAAGTGAATCAGTTGGGGGACATCGCAGTATCTATTGGTAACATATAAAACACATCCGGGTCGGTGGGGGTGAAACACCTATATTGCTTTAATTCGTCAATCATTAGCGCGGCTAATGGTTTAAGGCTCATTGCGAACCAAAAGGCGAAAGCCTGCTGGCTGAAGTGCAAGTTAAAAACGAAGACGTCGGCTTTGTACAAACCGGCCACAAGTCTACAAAGCCATCGTGGCGCTACACACCCAGTTCATTGAATCATTAAATGGCAGCGCAGCTCAGCGCAAAGGGCTTGAGTCAGGCAGGCAAGTCATTGCTGAAATACACCAGGGCCGCAGAACCATCATGGAGTGTTTGCTCAGCCAGGTGCAAAAGGTGGGTAGTGAAGCGGGTAGGGAGCGGTGATGCAGACAGATCAAGGTCGCGAGCAGCTATTTTTTACGGATTCCCATCCAGGTAGAGGATTTACAAAACCTCAGCGTTCGCTATGCTCGTTTCAACTTTCTGCGGCTCAAATTCAGCCTCTTAGAACATGAACATTAATTCAAACTCAGCGAGTCAGTACTAATTTAATAGCTGCTTGCGCCCGTATTTATTGGATTTCAGCAAGATTTAATACCCTAAAACAGCTTTGACGATCACAGCAAACGATTCAACTTGGGAGATAGCCGCATGAAGCAGATAACCGTACGCCTGATGGCGCTGATGATTTCGACAACTCTTCTGGGGGCCTGTATGAGTACAACTGCGATCGGTGCTGGTGACAGCTGGAAAGAAGAGGTGCTGTTGCACGATGGGCAAAAGGTAGTGGTTGAGCGCTCACAAATTTACGGCGGGCGCAGTGAGCCGGGGCAACCACCACCAGCAAAAGAGGTCACGATTCGCTTCAAGCCACCGGGTGCTGTAAATAGCATTAGTTGGACTAGTGAATACGGTGACGAACTCGGACGGACGAACTTTAATCTCCTGGCGCTTCACATCAAACAAAGCACGCCGTATTTGGTGACTGAACCGAATCTATGTCTGTCTTACAACAAATGGGGTAGGCCTAACCCGCCGTATGTCGTGTTCAAACACGATGGAAGCACTTGGCAGCGTATAGCATTATCAGAGCTACCTGCCGAATTCAAAACAATCAACATGATTGTCAACAACAGTCGCCTGTATGAGATTGCAGAGAGTAGTAAAGGTACAGGATATGTGTCCTCTGAGGCTGTCATGAAAATCAACAGTAGCTTGAGGCAAGCTGAATACAAAACTATTTTGCGCGAGCCTTTGTCCAAGGAAAGGATAGAGGTTAAGTGTGCGCCAATGGTGCATTACAAATGCGGATGGTTTGGAGCCAATCCAGACGGCTCGTTCAATAAAGAATTTGCAGATCGCATGTGCAACAAATAATCCAATTTTGAAAAAACGCAATTATGACAACTACACTCGACTACGCACTGATGGCAGGTGCTTCATACATTTCTACACGTACAAAACAATTGGGGTCAGACTCCAATTAAATGCATAATTCAAGGCCACAAACCCCATCCGCCATGGCCCGCCTCCCCCGCCTCACCCTAGCTGGTTACCCCCACCACGTCATCCAGCGGGGCAACAACCGCCAGCCTATTTTTGCCAACGCTGCGGACTATCAGTACCTCTTGCAGTTGTTAGAAGAAAACGCCAAAAGATTTGCAGTCGACATTCACGCCTACGTGTTGATGACAAACCATTTCCATTTGCTGGCCACGCCACAGACCGACAAAGCTTTGCCGCTGCTGATGCAGGCCGTGGGGCGCAGTTATGTGCGGTACTTCAATGACCGGCATACCCGCACCGGCTCGCTGTGGGAAGGGCGCTACCGCTCCACGCTGATCGAGACCGACCGCTACCTGCTGGCATGCATGGCCTACATCGACTTGAACCCGGTGCGTGCCGGGATGGTGGCTGAGGCGCATGACTACGCTTGGTCAAGCCACGGCTTTTATGTGGGCGCGCGGGCTGACAAGCTCATCACGCCGCATGCGCTGGTTTGGGGCCTGGCCAACACGCCGTTTGGCCGGGAGGCAGCTTACGCCGATTTGGTGCGGGCAGGTGTCACTACTGACCAACAGGCTGCGCTGACCCGGTCGGCATTGGCTGGCTGGGCGCTGGGCGATGCAGATTTTGTTGCAGATTTGCAAAAACGCACTGAGCGCCGGGTTAATAAAGTAAAAGCTGGGCGGCCTTTTCTTACTGCTGCCAATCCGGACGTTTGAGCTATGTTATTGAATTTATTGAGTTTTTTGCAGCAATTTGATGTGTCCCTTATTATTAGGCTATGAATCAATGGGCAATTTAATTGGAGTCTGACCCCAATTAAAGTATTTGGCATTGTTGTTGCTGCGATTTATCATCGTTTCCCCCGCATACATTTAGGAGTGCGCCATGACCACGGCTGCTGAGATCAAAGACTTTCAAGACCACGGTTTGTATTCGCCTGCCAACGAGCATGACGCCTGTGGCGTAGGTTTTGTGGCCCACATCAAAGGCCACAAGTCGCATGCCATCGTGCAGCAGGGCCTGAAGATCCTTGAAAACCTTGACCACCGGGGCGCGGTAGGGGCTGACAAGCTGATGGGCGACGGCGCTGGCATTTTGATTCAGTTGCCAGATGCGCTGTACCGCGAAGAAATGGCCAAGCAGGGCGTTGTGTTGCCGCCGCCCGGTGAATACGGCGTGGGCATGGTGTTTTTGCCGAAAGAGCATGCCTCACGCTTGGCGTGCGAGCAGGCACTTGAACGAGCCGTCAAAGCTGAAGGTCAGGTGTTGCTGGGCTGGCGAGATGTGCCTGTCAACCGCGACATGCCGATGTCGCCGACCGTGCGTAAAAAAGAGCCGATTCTTAAGCAGATCTTCATTGGCCGTGGCAACGACGTCATCGTGCAGGATGCGCTGGAGCGCAAGCTGTACGTGATTCGTAAAACTGCCAGTGCGGCTATTTCAGCTCTGCGCCTGACCCACAGCAAAGAATATTACGTCCCCAGCATGTCAAGCCGCACTGTGGTCTACAAGGGCCTGTTGTTGGCCGACCAGGTAGGCACCTACTACCTGGACTTAACAGACACCCGCTGCGTGTCGGCGCTGGGGCTGGTGCATCAGCGCTTTTCTACCAACACTTTCCCTGAATGGCCGCTGGCGCACCCGTACCGCTATGTCGCGCACAACGGGGAGATCAACACCGTCAAAGGCAACTACAACTGGATGAAAGCACGCGAGGGCGTCATGTCGTCGCCCGTGCTGGGCGCTGACTTGCAAAAGCTCTACCCCATCAGCTTTGCCGACCAGTCAGACACCGCGACGTTTGACAATTGCCTCGAATTGCTGACGATGGCCGGCTACCCCATCAGCCAGGCCGTGATGATGATGATCCCTGAGCCCTGGGAGCAGCACACCACGATGGACGAGCGCCGCAAGGCCTTTTACGAATACCACGCCGCCATGCTCGAACCATGGGACGGCCCAGCGTCTATCGTCTTCACCGACGGCCGCCAGATCGGTGCCACGCTGGACCGCAATGGCCTGCGCCCGTCCCGCTATTGCGTCACGGATGACGATTTGGTCATCATGGCATCAGAGTCTGGCGTACTACCGATTCCTGAGCACAAAATCGTCCGCAAATGGCGCTTGCAGCCGGGCAAGATGTTCTTGATTGACTTAGAACAAGGCCGCATGGTCGATGACGAAGAGATCAAGGCGACGCTGGCGCACAGCAAGCCCTACAAGCAGTGGATCGAGAACCTGCGCATCAAGCTCGATGACGTGAAGGCTGCAGCAACTGCGCCCGCCGCGGCTGAGGCTGACGCTGTTACTCTTTTAGACCGCCAACAAGCCTTTGGCTACACACAAGAAGACATCAAGTTCCTGATGTCCCCGATGGCCGCCAACGGTGAAGAAGCGACCGGCTCAATGGGCAACGACAGCCCGCTGGCCGTGTTGTCAAACAAAAACAAATCGCTCTACAACTACTTCAAACAGTTGTTTGCCCAGGTAACCAACCCACCGATTGACCCGATTCGTGAGGCGATTGTGATGTCGCTGGTGTCCTTTGTGGGCCCCAAGCCGAACCTGCTGGACATCAACCAAGTCAACCCGCCAATGCGCCTGGAAGTCGCCCAGCCGGTGTTGAACGTGGCCGACATGCAAAAGCTGCGCGACATCGAGTCGCACACGCAGGGCAAGTTCAAAAGCTATACGCTGGACATCACCTACCCACTGGCTTGGGGCTTTCAGGGTGTAGAAGCCAAACTGGCATCCCTATGCGCTGAAGCAGTGGACGCCATCAAAACCGGCAAAAATATTTTGATCATCAGCGACCGGGCCTTGAGTCCCACGCAAGTCGCGATACCCGCCTTGCTGGCGCTGTCGGCGATTCACCAGCATCTGGTCAGCGTGGGCCTGCGCACCACCGCTGGCCTGGTGGTTGAAACCGGCTCAGCGCGTGAAGTGCATCACTTTGCCGTGCTTGCAGGCTACGGCGCAGAGGCCGTTCACCCGTATCTGGCGATGGAAACCTTGGCTGAGATGCACCAGGGCTTGCCCGGCGATCTAAGCACCGAAAAAGCCATTTACAACTACACCAAAGCCATCGGCAAAGGCTTGTCGAAAATCATGTCAAAAATGGGCGTGTCGACTTACATGAGCTACTGCGGCGCGCAATTGTTTGAAGTGATTGGCTTGAACCGCGAGACCATCGCCAAGTTTTTCACGGGTACCGCCAGCCAGGTTGAAGGCATGGGCGTGTTCGACATCGCCGAAGAAGCGCTGCGCATGCACCGCGCGGCTTTCAGCGACGACCCGGTACTGACCAACATGCTCGACGCAGGCGGCGAATACGCCTTCCGTGTGCGCGGTGAAAACCACATGTGGACGCCTGACGCCATCGCAAAACTGCAGCACGCCACGCGCGCCAACAACTGGAACACCTACAAAGAATACGCCCAGCTCATCAACGACCAAAACCGTCGTCACATGACGCTGCGCGGCTTGTTCGAGTTCAAGATTGACCCGGCCAAAGCCATCCCGATTGAAGAGGTAGAGCCCGCCAAAGAAATCGTCAAACGCTTTGCAACCGGCGCCATGTCACTTGGCTCCATCAGCACGGAGGCCCATGCCACGCTGGCTGTAGCCATGAACCGCATTGGCGGCAAAAGCAACACCGGCGAGGGTGGCGAAGACCCGGCGCGCTATCGCCAAGAGCTCAAGGGTATCCCGATCAAACAAGGTGCCACGCTCAAAAGCGTGATTGGTGACAAAGTGGTCGAAGTCGATCTGCCTTTGCAAGACGGCGACTCGCTGCGCTCCAAAATCAAGCAAGTTGCGTCCGGTCGATTCGGCGTGACGGCGGAGTATTTGGTGTCCGCCGACCAGATTCAAATCAAAATGGCCCAGGGCGCCAAGCCCGGCGAAGGCGGCCAGCTGCCCGGCGGAAAGGTCAGTGAATACATTGGTGCGCTGCGTTATTCAGTTCCCGGCGTGGGTTTGATTTCTCCGCCACCGCACCACGACATTTATTCAATTGAAGATCTGGCGCAACTGATTCACGACCTTAAAAATGTCAACCCGCGTGCCAGTATCAGCGTCAAGCTGGTCAGTGAAGTCGGCGTGGGCACCATTGCCGCAGGCGTGACAAAAGCCAAGGCTGATCACATTGTGATAGCGGGCCACGACGGCGGCACAGGCGCTTCGCCCTGGTCGTCTATCAAGCATGCAGGTAGTCCGTGGGAAATCGGCCTGGCTGAAACCCAGCAAACGCTGGTGCTCAACCGTTTGCGTGGCCGTATTCGGGTGCAGGCCGATGGCCAGATGAAAACTGGCCGTGATGTGGTGATTGGTGCGCTTTTGGGTGC
Source organism: Burkholderiales bacterium (assembly GCA_038204335.1). Lineage (GTDB taxonomy): Bacteria > Pseudomonadota > Gammaproteobacteria > Burkholderiales > Burkholderiaceae_C > Polaromonas. The sequence goes on along the minus strand of JBBRDA010000015.1, from coordinate 22,043 downwards.
TGATGAATTCGGCTTTGCCACCGCCCCGCTGGTGGTCGAAGGCTGCATCATGATGCGCAAGTGCCACCTGAACACCTGCCCGGTGGGCGTGGCGACGCAAGACCCGGTGCTGCGCCAAAAATTCAGCGGCAAGCCCGAGCATGTGGTCAACTATTTCTTCTTTGTGGCCGAAGAAGCGCGCCAATTGATGGCGCAGCTCGGCGTGCGCACCTTTGACGAGTTGATTGGTCGTGCTGACTTGCTCGACACCCAAAAGGGCATTGAGCACTGGAAAGCCAGCGGACTTGACTTTGCGCGTTTGTTTTACCAGCCCAACGTGCCGGCTGACGTGCCAAGGCTACATACCTCAACCCAAGACCACGCCCTGGAAAATACGCTCGACGTGCGCTTGATAGAAAGGTCGAAAGCGGCGATTGAAAAGGGCGAAAAAGTCCAGTTCATTGAAGTGGCGCGCAACGTCAACCGCACCGTCGGCGCCATGTTGTCGGGCGAACTCACGCGTCACCACCCGCAAGGTTTGCCTGACGACACCCTGCGCATTCAGCTCGAAGGCACGGGCGGCCAGTCGTTTGGCGCTTTCCTGGCCAAAGGCATCACCATGTATTTGATCGGTGACGCGAATGACTACACCGGCAAAGGCTTGAGCGGTGGGCGTATCGTGGTGCGCCCAAGCATTGACTTTAGGGGCGAGTCGCACTAAAACACCTTCGTCGGCAACACCGTGCTGTTCGGCGCGACCACCGGCGAGGGGTTCTTTAGTGGCGTTGCCGGCGAGCGCTTTGCGGTGCGCCTGTCAGGCGCCACAGCAGTGGTCGAAGGCACGGGCGACCATGGCTGCGAATACATGACTGGAGGCACGGTGGCTGTGCTGGGTAAAACCGGCCGTAACTTTGCAGCGGGCATGAGCGGCGGCGTGGCCTATGTGTACGACGAAGACGGTTTGTTTGCCACCCGTTGCAACACCTCGATGGTGAGTCTGGACAAAGTGGTCACGACATCCGAGCAGCATACCCACGACAAGTCTGACTGGCATGCCGAGGAGAGCGACGAAGCGCTGCTCAAACGCCTGCTGCAAGACCACAACCGCTGGACGGGTAGCAAGCGGGCCCGCGAGTTGCTGGACACCTGGTCGGAGTCGCGCCTGAAGTTCGTGAAAGTCTTCCCGAACGAGTACAAGCGCGCGCTGCTGGAGCGAAAAGATCGCCGTCTGAATGCCGCAACCGAGACCACGCGGGTACAGGTACAAACCAATCGCGAGCCTGTGGGTGCCAAGTAATGCTATATATTTAGTAGCTGCTTGCGCCCGGTTTTATTGGTCTAGAGCACAAAAACATACTCGAAATACACCTGAAACGGCCTTAAAAAGCCGTTTTTGAAGCAAATTATTCGTACAGGACAGCATCATGGGAAAAATCACCGGTTTCATGGAATTTGAGCGTCTGGAAGAGGGTTACAAGCCCGTGTCTGAACGCCTGAAGAACTACAAAGAGTTCGTCATTGGTCTGGATGACAAACAGGCCAAAGACCAGTCGGCCCGCTGCATGGACTGCGGTACACCGTTTTGCAACACCGGCTGCCCGGTTAACAACATCATTCCGGACTTCAACGACATGGTGTTTCGCGCCGACTGGAAAAACGCGATTGACACCCTGCACAGCACCAACAATTTCCCTGAATTTACCGGCCGTATTTGCCCCGCACCGTGCGAAGCCGCCTGCACGCTGAACGTGAACGACGACGCAGTGGGTATCAAGTCGATTGAGCACGCCATCATCGACCGCGCCTGGGCTGAGGGCTGGGTCAAACCGCAGTTGCCAAAGCACAAAACCGGTAAAAAAGTTGCCGTCGTCGGCTCTGGCCCTGCCGGTATGGCGGCGGCTCAGCAACTGGCACGCGCTGGCCATGATGTGACGCTGTTTGAAAAGAACGACCGCGTGGGCGGCTTGCTGCGCTACGGTATCCCTGACTTCAAAATGGAAAAAATCCATATTGACCGCCGGGTTGAGCAAATGCAGGCCGAGGGCGTGACCTTCAAAACCGGTGTGATGGTGGGCAACTTGCCTCATCCTCTTGGTGAAAACAGCAAAGTCACCAATTGGGCGAAGGAAACAGTTTCTCCAGAGCAACTGCAAAAAGACTTTGATGCGGTCATGTTGACCGGCGGTGCGGAGCAGTCGCGCGACTTGCCAGTGCCAGGGCGCGACCTCGATGGCGTGCATTTCGCCATGGAGTTTTTGCCTAGCCAAAACAAGGTCAACGCAGGCGACAAGGTCAAAAGCCAGCTGCGCGCAGACGGCAAACATGTCATTGTGATTGGCGGCGGCGACACCGGCAGTGACTGCGTAGGCACCAGCAACCGCCACGGCGCTGCCAGCGTCACGCAGTTTGAGCTGATGCCGCAACCGCCCGAAGAAGAAAACCGCCCCATGACCTGGCCCTACTGGCCCATCAAGCTGCGTACCTCATCCAGCCATGAAGAAGGCTGCGAACGTGAATTTGCGATCTCTACCAAAGAGCTGTTGGGTGAAAAAGGCAAAGTCACGGGCCTGAAAACCGTGCGGGTTGAATGGGTCAACGGCAAGATGGTTGAAGTCGCCGGGTCTGAGCAAACCCTCAAAGCTGACCTCGTGCTGCTGGCGATGGGTTTTATCTCGCCCGTCGCATCCATCCTGGAATCGTTCGGCATTGACAAAGACAACCGTGGCAACGCGAAAGCCAGCGACGCCTTTATTGGCGGTTACGCCACCAATGTGCCCAAGGTATTTGTGGCCGGTGATATTCGCCGTGGGCAAAGCCTGGTCGTCTGGGCGATTCGTGAGGGCCGTCAGGCTGCACGCTCGGTTGACGAGTTTTTGATGGGTTACAGCGATCTTCCTCGCTAAAACTTGGCAGGCCCTCACAAATCGCCCCGAGGGGGCGGCTTCTGAAACACAAGCTTACGCTTGTGTGCGTGATGGCCGCCAAGCGGCGCGCTCGGTTGATGAGTTTTTGATGGGTTACAGCGATCTGCCGCGTTGACGCTTTAGCTGCTACAAAAACAGGAGCTGCTTGCGCCCGAATTTATTGGTCTAAAGCCTTAAATGGCAGGTAATTTCAGCCCTAAAAAGGTTCAAAAAGCAGTTTTTGAACCTTTTTTCATGGCCCAGCGGCTCAGCAGGGCCTGCCAATCCCCTTATGATTCACCTCAACCCCTGAAACGTCAGCCCTCTACACGCCTTGATTCAATGCCCCAGCTCGACGATCCTGCCTTGGTTGAATTCAAGGACGTTACTTTTTCTTACCCTGGCTCCAGTGGCGACCGTGTCATTCTGGGCAAGGTCAGCCTGTCCGTGCCGCGTGGCAAGGTCACGGCGCTGATGGGCGCTTCAGGCGGCGGTAAAACGACGGTCCTGCGCCTGATTGGTGGCCAGCAAAAAGCCACTTCCGGGCAAGTGCTGTTTGACGGTAAAAACCTGACGGGCTTCAATCAGGAGGCGCTTTATGCGGCGCGGCGGCGGATGGGCATGCTGTTCCAGTTTGGCGCCCTGTTCACCGATTTGAGCGTGTTTGACAACGTCGCCTTTCCGCTGCGCGAGCACACCAACTTAAGTGCTGACCTGATTCGTGACATTGTGTTGATGAAGCTCAACGCTGTGGGCTTGCGGGGCGCGCGAGATTTGATGCCCAGCGAGATTTCAGGCGGTATGGCCAGACGCGTAGCGCTGGCGCGGGCCATCGTGCTCGACCCCGAACTCATCATGTACGACGAACCTTTTGCCGGGCTGGACCCGATTTCCCTGGGCACCGCTGCGAAATTGATTCGCCAGCTCAATGACACGCTCGGCATCACGTCTATTGTGGTTTCGCATGACCTGGAGGACACCTTTCGCATTGCCGACAAGGTGATCATTTTGGCCAACGGCGGCATCGCCGCCCAAGGTACGCCAGACGAAGTGCGCAACAGCACTGACCCGCTGGTTCACCAGTTTGTCAATGCGCTGAGTGAAGGCCCGGTCAAGTTTCATTACCCTGGCCCGGATGTAGCCACTGACTTCGGTCCCGCGCCATCCGCTTCAAAAGGTCGGCATTCATGAGCCGGGCGCCATCCAACTTCATTGCAAACCTGGGCTTGGCGGTGCGCGAGCAGCTTGGCCACCTGGGCCACGCCACCCAACTGTTTATTCGCTTGATGGCCTTGAGTGGTTCAGCCCTCAAGCGCTTTGGGCTGGTGCGCGACCAGATTTTCTTTTTGGGCAACTATTCGCTGGCCATCATTTCGGTGTCGGGCCTGTTTGTCGGTTTTGTCCTGGGCTTGCAGGGCTACTACACGCTGCAACGCTACGGGTCGTCTGAAGCGCTGGGTCTTTTGGTAGCGCTCAGTCTGGTGCGTGAACTCGGGCCAGTGATTACCGCGCTGTTATTTGCTGGCCGTGCTGGAACCGCTTTAACGGCCGAAATCGGCCTGATGAAGGCCGGCGAGCAACTGTCGGCCATGGAAATGATGGCCGTTGACCCGGTACGCCGCATTTTGGCGCCGCGTTTTTGGGGCGGCATCATCGCCATGCCGCTGTTGGCGGCCGTGTTTAGTGCGGTCGGCGTGATTGGCGGCTGGATTGTCGGCGTGGTCATGATCGGGATTGACGCAGGCTCGTTCTGGAGCCAGATGCAGGGCGGCGTGGACGTGTGGCGTGACGTGGGTAACGGCGTCATCAAAAGTGTTGTGTTTGGATTCACCGTCACGTTTGTGGCGCTGTATCAGGGCTTTGAGGCGCAACCTACCCCCGAAGGCGTGTCACGGGCGACCACCCGGACGGTGGTGGTGGCGTCGCTGGCGGTGTTGGGCCTAGACTTTTTGCTCACCACACTGATGTTCAGCATTTAACTGGCAGTCATGCCAAAATACATTCAACGCGGTACCGATCTAATGATTTACCGCAAAGGATTTGAAAGAATTAACAATGCAGCGCTCAAAAACTGATGTGTGGGTAGGCCTCTTTGTGCTGATTGGCGCAGCTGCCATTTTGTTTCTGGCGCTCAAGTCGGCCAACCTGCTGAGCCTGAATTTCGACACTTCGTACAAAGTTACAGCCAAATTTGACAACATCGGTGGCCTGAAGCCTCGCGCCGCCGTTAAAAGCGCGGGTGTGGTGATTGGCCGGGTTGAGACCATCAGCTTTGATGACAAGACTTATCAGGCCAACGTTAATCTGGCCATGGAAAGCAAGTATGTTTTCCCCAAGGATTCATCCCTCAAGATACTCACCAGCGGCCTGCTGGGTGAGCAGTACATCGGTATTGAAGCTGGTGCGAGTGATAAAAATATGGCTGCGGGTGATGTGATCAAGCAAACCCAGTCTGCTGTGGTACTTGAAAATTTGATCAGCCAGTTTTTGTACAGCAAAGCTGCCGACAGCAGCGCACCATCAGCACCAGCCACAGGGAGCGGCGATAAAAAATGAACTTGTTTAATTCAATCAAGAAAAGCCTGAGCGTGATGGCGCTGGGGCTGGTTGTGGTTTTTGTGCAAGGCTGCGCGGTCGGGCCCAATGTCAACCCGGCTGACCCGATAGAGCCTTTTAATCGCGCCGTCTTTAATTTCAATGACGGGCTTGACCGGACGATTTTGCGGCCGGTAGCTACCGCCTACGACCAAGTGACACCTTCGCCGGTCAAGACCGGTGTGCGTAATTTTTTCGGTAATATTTCGGATGTCTGGTCTGTGGTTAACAACCTGCTGCAGTTCAAGCTCAAGGAGTCTGTTGAGACGTTCATGCGGGTGAGCGTCAACTCAACTTTTGGTTTTGGCGGGGTGCTGGACATCGGCACTGAGGCAGGTTTGGCCCGGAACGAACAGGACTTCGGACAAACGCTTGGGGTTTGGGGCTTTGCACCGGGCGCCTATGTCGTGTTGCCACTGTTTGGGCCGTCGTCGGTTCGTGACACTGTGGGCACAGTGGTCGATACCAGTGCTGATCTGGTGACCAACTCCCGCAACGTACCCACGCGAAATTCTCTGTCAGTACTTCGGGTGGTTGACGCACGTGCAGAACTGCTGGGTGCCACCAAACTACTGGACGAGGCTGCACTGGACAAATACAGTTTTACCCGTGATTTGTACCTGCAGCGCAGAGCCGCATCGATTAGCAAAGGCAGCGTAGTCAAAGAAGAGCGCTTCGATTTGCCCGCACCGCCCGCCAAATAAATCATCCCCAGGCTGTACGCCCCTGATGCATTCCCGCGTTATGGGTAAACCTGGTACCTTTTTGAAAGCCACATATGCTTCGTAGAACCCTCGCAAAGCTTGCTGCTGTTTTGGTCAGCTCTGCCATGCTTGCAGCACCCGTCGTTTACGCCGCAGACGAAACGCCCGACGCCTTGATCAAACGGCTGTCTAGCGATGTGCTCGACAAAATCAAGGCTGACAAAACCGTGCAAACCGGTGATATGTCCAAAGTGATGGCGCTGGTTGACAGCCAGATCATGCCGAACGTGAACTTCACCCGCATGACGGCAGCAGCCGTCGGCCGCAGCTGGCGTCAGGCCACACCTGAGCAGCAAAAAAAGCTTCAAGATGAGTTCAAAACCCTGTTGATCCGCACTTACTCGGGCGCACTTTCGCAAGTCAAAGACCAGACCATCAACGTCAAGCCCCTGCGTGAAGCGCCAGGCGAAACCGAGGTGGTGGTTCGTACTGAAATTCTCGGTCGGGGTGACCCCGTACAGCTCGATTACCGCCTGGAAAAATCAGGTACCAGCTGGAGAATTTATGACTTGAACGTACTGGGTGTCTGGCTGGTCGAAACTTACCGCACCCAGTTTTCTCAAGAGATCAACGCCAAAGGCATTGATGGTTTGATCGCGTCGCTTGCTGAGCGCAACAAATCCAACAACGCCAAAAAGTCTTGAAAGACGAATGTGCTGACCTTGCCCGCCGCTCTTACCCACGCTCAGGCACTTGAGACGGCTCGAGGGCTGACGGCGCAAGTGGCAGCCCAGCCAGCAGGTGTCTTGATAGACGCCAGCGCATTGACACAGTTTGATTCATCGGCACTGGCTGTCCTATTGGCTTGCCGGCGCGCATCGATAGCCGCTCGCAAAAGCTTTGCTGTGCAAGGGTTGCCGGCCAGGTTGAGCCAATTGGCGGGTTTGTATGGCGTCACTGAATTGATCCCCGCGGCAGCCTGAGCAAGCTTTTAAACCTGGCATGACCGGGTCATGTCTCTCAACCCGGTGGTTGCCTCAGCCTGAACCCCTAAAATAGCTGGTTCATGCCCGCCATTTCATTCCAGTCAGTTTCTAAAACCTATCCCACCAAACGCGGTCAAACAGGCGCAGCAGTCAAAGCGCTTGACGACGTGAGTTTTGACATCCAGCAAGGCGAATTTTTCGGCCTGCTTGGGCCAAACGGTGCAGGTAAAACATCTCTCATCAGCATTTTGGCGGGCTTGTCGCGCGCCAGCAGCGGCAGTGTCACGGTTCATGGGCACAACGTCCTGAGCGACTACGCAGCCGCCCGCCGCACGCTGGGCGTTGTGCCGCAAGAACTGGTGTTTGACCCGTTTTTCAGCGTGCGTGAGGCACTGCGCATTCAGTCGGGTTACTTCGGCATCAAAAATAACGACGCCTGGATTGATGAGTTGCTCGCCAGTTTGGGCCTGGCTGACAAAGCTGACGCCAACATGCGTCAGCTGTCGGGCGGCATGAAGCGCCGCGTGCTGGTAGCGCAAGCGCTGGTACACAAACCACAGGTCATCGTGCTGGATGAGCCGACCGCGGGCGTTGATGTCGAGCTGCGCCAAACGCTCTGGCAATTTATCGCCAAACTCAACAAGCAGGGCAGCACGGTACTGCTCACAACCCATTACCTTGAAGAAGCCGAGGCACTGTGCAGCCGCATTGCCATGTTAAAGCTGGGCAAAGTGGTGGCGCTGGCGCAAACGTCTGAGCTTCTCAGAGCGGCATCATCCAATGTGCTGCGCTTTAAAATTGACAGCGAACTACCAGCGGCATTGGCTAGCAAAGCGCGCATTACAGGGCGCATTGTGCAATTCCCCGCACACAACGCGAACGAGATCGAGCAGTATCTGGCAGCTATTCGCCAGGCTGGCCTGGTCGCCGAAGATGTCGAGATTCGCAAGGCTGATCTTGAGGATGTGTTCCTGGAAGTGATGTCTGGGAAGTCAGGAGGGCAATTTTCCGACGGGCCGCCCCTAGGAAAATTAGTCCCCTCGGGGGGCAGCGGCATACACGAAGTGAAAAGCGTGGGGGCAACATACTCATGAACGGTCTGCAAACGCTCCTCTACAAAGAAACGCTGCGTTTTTGGAAAGTAGGCTTTCAAACCGTTGGCGCGCCCGTACTGACGGCTGTCATGTACATGCTGATTTTTGGCCATGTGCTCGAAGGGCGGGTTTTGGTTTACGGCACGGTCAACTACACCGCCTTTCTGGTGCCCGGCCTGGTCATGATGAGCGTGTTGCAAAACGCCTTTGCCAACAGCTCGTCGTCACTGATTCAAAGCAAAATCATGGGCAGTCTGGTGTTTGTGCTGCTCACGCCACTGTCGCACTGGCACTGGTTTTTTGCTTATGTGGGCGCGGCGGTGGCGCGTGGGTTGTTGGTCGGTGCTGGCGTATTCGCTGTGACGGCCTATTTCGGCCGGCCAGATTTTGTCTACCCGCTATGGATTGTTCTGTTCGCGGTGCTGGGTGCGTCGATGCTGGGCGCACTGGGCGTGATTGCCGGCTTGTGGTCAGACAAGTTTGACCAGATGGCAGTTTTTCAGAATTTTGTCATCATGCCGATGACGTTTTTAAGCGGCGTTTTTTATTCGATCCATTCGCTGCCACCGTTCTGGCAAACTGTCAGCCATCTGAACCCGTTTTTCTACATGATTGATGGTTTCAGGTACGGCTTTTTTGGCGTGAGTGACGTCTCGCCGTGGCTGAGCTTTGGCATCGTTTCAACTGCACTTATCGTCGTCAGCGCCATTGCCATCAATATGCTGCGTACCGGCTACAAAATCAGAAGCTAAACACCATGACAAGCGAAGAACTCCAAACTATTATTTCTGGCGGCCTGCCTTGTGAGCACCTTGACGTGTCAGGCGACGGCGCGCACTGGTATGCGACGATTGTGTCCAGCAGTTTTGAAGGCCAGCGTTTGATCCAGCGTCACCAGAAGGTCTACGCCACACTGGGCGGCCGGATTCAGACCAACGAGGTGCATGCACTGTCGATGAAAACTTTTACGCCTGCCGAGTGGGCAGCCAACTCTTAAGACGCACATCATGGACAAGTTACTCATCAAAGGCGGCAAGACGCTGAACGGCACGGTCACTATTTCAGGCGCCAAAAACGCCGCGTTGCCCGAGCTATGCGCCGCACTGCTGACGGCAGATACGGTCACGCTCGAAAACGTGCCGGGTTTGCAAGACGTGTCCACCATGCTCAAGTTGATCCGCAATATGGGTGTGGTCGCCGAACGCAGCAAAGACGCGCCAGCCACTGTCACCATCAACGCCAGCACCTTAAGCTCGCCCGAAGCACCCTACGAGCTGGTCAAAACCATGCGCGCATCGGTGCTGGCACTTGGGCCACTGCTCGCGCGCTTTGGTGAAGCCACGGTGTCCCTGCCCGGCGGCTGCGCGATTGGTTCGCGCCCGGTGGACCAGCACATCAAAGGCATGCAGGCCATGGGTGCCGAGATCGCCGTAGAGCACGGCTACATGATTGCCAAGCTGCCCAAAGGCAGAACCCGTTTGAAGGGTTGCAGCATCACCACCGACATGGTGACCGTGACAGGCACTGAAAACTTTTTGATGGCCGCAACCTTGGCCGAGGGTGAAACCATCCTAGAGAACGCGGCGCAAGAACCCGAGATTGGCGACCTGGCTGAAATGCTCATCAAAATGGGCGCAAAAATTGAAGGTCATGGCACGCGCCGCATTCGCATTCAGGGTGTAGAGCGCCTGCACGGCTGCACCCATCAGGTGGTAGCTGATCGGATTGAGGCCGGCACCTTTTTGTGCGCTGTGGCAGCTACCGGCGGTAACGTGACTTTGTTGAAAGCCAGAGCCGACCATCAGGATGCGCTGGTCGACAAGCTGCGTGAAGCCGGCGCCACTGTCACCGCCATTGAAGGCGGTATGCGTATCCAATCACAGGGCCGATTAAAAGCCCAGTCGTTTCGCACCACTGAATACCCAGGTTTTGCAACCGACATGCAGGCGCAGTTCATGGCGCTGAATGCGGTGTCGCATGGCGCTGCAAAGGTGACAGAAACCATATTTGAAAACCGCTTCATGCACGTCAATGAAATGGTGCGCCTGGGTGCCAAAATCCAAATTGAAGGCAAAGTGGCTGTGATGGAGGGCGTTGAAAAGCTGTCTGGCGCCACTGTGATGGCCACAGACTTGCGTGCGTCGGCCAGCTTGGTGATAGCGGGCCTAGTCGCCAACGGTGAAACGCTGATCGACCGTATCTACCACCTTGATCGTGGCTATGACCAGATGGAAGCCAAACTGCGCGGTATCGGTGCAGATATCGAGAGGGTCAAGTGATGATCACCATTGCCCTCTCTAAAGGCCGCATCTTCGACGACATCCAACCGCTGCTTAAAAGCGCGGGCATTGTTGTGCTGGACGATCCTGAAAAATCACGCAAGCTGATTTTGGACACCAACCAGAGCGATGTGCGCGTGCTGCTGGTCCGCGCCACTGACGTGCCCACCTATGTGCAGTACGGCGGTGCAGACATGGGCGTGGTGGGTAAAGACACGCTGCTTGAGTCAGGAACCCAGGGCCTTTACCAACCGCTGGACTTGCAAATCGCAAAGTGCCGCATCAGTGTGGCCGTGCGGGACGGGTTTGACTATGCAGCCGCCATGAAGCAGGGCTCACGCATGACGGTGGCTACCAAATACGTCGCCATTGCACGCGACTTTTTTGCGTCCAAAGGCGTACACGTTGACCTGATCAAACTCTACGGCAGCATGGAGCTGGCGCCTTTGACCGGGCTGGCCGACGCGATTGTCGACTTAGTTTCGACCGGCAACACCCTCAAAGCCAATCACCTGATTGAAGTCGAACGCATCATGGACATCAGCTCCCACTTGGTGGTGAACCAGACCGCGCTGAAATTAAAACAAGCGCCGATTCGCAAAATCATTGACGCGTTTGCGTTGGCTGTTCGAAAATAAATCTGATACCTATAAACGCTATGACTTTAGTAGCTGCTCCCGCTCGTATATCAACGGCTTCAGCCACTTTTGAGGCTGAATTTCAGGCGCGTCTGCATTGGTCAGCAGATACGGACGCCGCCATTGAGCAGCGCGTTGCCGATATATTGGCTGACGTGCAAAAGCGCGGCGATGCCGCAGTGATTGACTACACCGCCCGCTTTGATGGCCTTGATGTCGCGTCCATGACCGCGCTTGAACTCACGCAGGCTGAGCTCAAAGCCGCTTTTGAAGCCATACCCGCCGCCCAACGTGATGCCTTGGTAGCCGCAGCCAAGCGGGTGCGCAGCTACCACGAGGCCCAAAAGAAAGCCAACGGCGAAAGCTGGCAGTACCGCGACGAAGACGGCACATTGCTCGGCCAAAAAGTCACGCCGCTTGACCGGGTCGGCATTTACGTGCCGGGTGGCAAAGCTGCCTACCCGTCATCGGTGTTGATGAACGCGATTCCCGCGCACGTCGCGGGTGTGGCTGAAATCATCATGGTCGTGCCCACCCCCAAAGGTGAAAAAAACGCATTGGTGTTGGCCGCTGCTTATGTGGCCGGCGTCACCCGCGCCTTCACCATTGGCGGCGCGCAAGCCGTCGGTGCGCTGGCCTACGGCACGCAAACTGTGCCCAAGGTTGACAAAATCACCGGCCCCGGCAACGCCTATGTGGCCAGCGCCAAAAAGCATGTGTTTGGCGTGGTGGGCATCGACATGATTGCCGGGCCCTCTGAAATTTTGGTACTGGCCGACGGCACCACCCCCGCCGACTGGGTGGCGATGGACTTGTTCAGCCAGGCCGAGCATGACGAGCTGGCGCAAAGTATTTTGCTGTGCCCCGATGCTGCGTATATTGACGCCGTGCAAGAAGCCATCAACCGCCTGCTGCCCACCATGCCTAGGGCTGCCATCATCGCCAAGTCACTGACCGACCGCGGCGCGCTGATCCACACCCGCAGCATGCAAGAGGCCTGCGACATCAGCAATCGCATCGCACCTGAACACCTGGAGGTGTCAAGCCGCGACCCGCATCAGTGGGAGCCGTTGCTCAAACATGCAGGTGCGATCTTTTTGGGTGCTTACACCAGCGAATCCTTGGGCGACTATTGCGCTGGCCCGAATCACGTGCTGCCCACCAGCGGCACCGCACGCTTTTCAAGCCCGCTCGGCGTTTATGACTTTCAAAAACGCAGCAGCATCATTGAAGTCAGCGAGCAGGGCGCTCAGGTGCTCGGCAAGATCGCCGCAGAGCTGGCCTATGGCGAAGGTTTGCAGGCGCATGCCCGAGCCGCCGAAATGCGGCTAAGAGCGGTCTGAGTTTTTGGCTTTTCGGTAGTGGATTTCCCGGGGATCCATGGGGAGATCTATCCACTTGTTGCCTTCTGGTTTAGAGTACGGATTCCCTAACCCATCAGAAAGACAATTTTATGAATACACGCCGTCTATTTGGTCTTACTTTGTCCGTTTTGGTTTTGGCCGTGGCCGGCTGCGCCTCGACGCCCCCGCCCCCCATGAACTTTGCTGCGACCTTGAGCGGTGCCAGTGAAGTGCCGCCGGTAGCGACAGCCGCCAAAGGCACCTTCACGGCAAGGTACCTCCCGGAAAACGGCCTGCTGTTGTGGAACATGAGCTACGAAGGCCTCAGCGGCCCGGCGGCAGCAGCGCATATTCATGGCCCAGCCACTGAGGCACAAAACGCCGGTATCGTGATCGGTTTCAACAACCCCGTCAGCAGCCCAATGGCTGGCCAAGTCACGTTGACGCCCGCCCAGTTTGCCGACTTGAAGGACGGCAAATGGTACGTGAACGTGCACACGGCTGCCAACCGCGGCGGCGAGATTCGCGGCCAGCTGAAACTGAAGTAATTCAGCCACAAGTTAGACGCATTGCCGACTGCACCCCGTCTCAGCCAGCCCGGCTGAGTCGGCCCGTACAGTCGGCATTTTTACGCCAGCGCTAGCGCTTTTTTACGGGCCGTTTTGAAGCCGTTTTAGCAACGGCCGTTGCCAATTTTTTTGGCTTCGCCAAGCCCTTAGATGCCCGGGCCCGTAAAGCACAATCCAGCGCCAGCGTCGCCCAAGGCCGCATCGCATCGGGCGAGTCCATCGCTTCTTCCGGTGCGCTGAAGTAGTTCATCGAACGCGGCACACCTTTCATGGGGTAAGTAAATATCTTGCAGCCCGCCGCCTCGTAGCGGGCTCTGGTGAAGGCGTCCCCCTTGAGCCACAGCTTTTCACCGTCGCCCAGATCCGCCAGAATCGCAATCGTCAGCCCATCTGTGCTGATGCCAAAACCGCCAAACATGCGTTTGGGCACGCAGCGCCCCACGCTGGTAAGCAGGTCGCAGCAGTAGTTGGCAAAGTCGGTGTTGGTGGGCATGCGCGGCCAGTCATGACACGCTGCTGGTTGCCATGCGCAGCCGCCGCGCGGCGTCTTCAGCCCGCGCATCATCAATCTCGCGCAGCACAGCCTGCATGTCCACATCGGCGCGTTTGACGTCGAACCGGCCCGTTAGCGGCGTCTCATTCGTCAGCATGCCAGCGGTGTACAGGCTCCAGATCTCCGGGCCGTATTGGGTAGCCAGCAGGGTAGGGGCAAACTGGCCAAAAAAGTCCCGCAGGTTGGCCACATCGCGCAGCAACATGCGCTGGGCGTGGTTGTTGCCCGCAGCGTCTACCGCCTGCGGCAGGTCGATGATGACCGGGACGTCTTTTTCGTCAATGCTGGCCAGCAAAATATTGAATTCCGACAAATCCCCATGCACCACGCCCGCGCACAGCATGCGCACCACCTCAGCCACCAGCGTGGTGTGGTGCGCCAACGCATCAGCCGGCGTAAAGGCCACGTCGTTCAGGCGTGGGGCTGCGTCGCCGTGCGCGTCGGTCACCAGCTCCATCAGCAACACGCCGTCATGAAAGTTATACGGCTGCGGCACCCGCACGCCCGCAGCGGCCAGACGGTACAGCGCGTCTACCTCGGCGCTTTGCCAGGCGGCTTCTTGCTCTTGCCGACCAAACTTGCTGCCCTTGGCCATGGCCCGGGCTGAGCGCGAATTTTTAACCTTGCGGTTTTCGGTGTAGTCCACCGCTTGGCGAAAACTGCGGTTGTTGGCCTCTTTGTATATCTTGGCGCACAGCGTGTTGCCGCCACTGCGCACCACAAACACCATGGCTTCTTTGCCGCTCATGAGCTGGCGCACCACGGTGTCGATCAGGCCTTCTTCAATCAGCGACTGCAGTCTGGGGGGAGCTTTCATGCAGTGATTGTGCGTGATGCAGCTTGGGCTGCCAAAAGGTGATTGGTTTGCCCAACAATCACATCGCCGCTTTCTCAACCGTCGCCAATATGTCTATATGCCGCTCACGCCATTGGTCCAAATCAAGTGCCAGCGGGCTTTTCAGGCTGTTGATAAACGCCACAGCCAATTGCCGGGTTGCTACCTTCACCTTTGGGTTCAGCACTGCGCCGCCGGTACCCATTCTGTCGGTAAACATGCTGTGCGAGCCGTCTTTAAACACCGCCAACATCTTGCGCGACTGCGTCAGCCCTGCAGTGGCTTGGTACAGCGCCACACGGTCAGCCACCCCCGACTTGTAACCCGGGATCTCAATGTCATCCGCCGTGGCGGTAATGTGCAAGGTGGGTATGGCAATGCCTGAAAGAATTTTCTGCGGCGCGCCCAAGCCGTAAAAAGGCGGTGCTGAAATCACAATCGCCGAGCTGATACGCGGGTCCCTCAAAGACACCGGCCGGCCTTGCAACTCAACTTGCGCACCGGCTATCAGCAGCGTCGTGTTGGCCCCATACGAATGACCAGCCGCAGTAATACGGCTCACATCAATCTGCTTGCCGTAGGGGCTGGCCAACAACTGGTCTAGCGCAAAGCCAACGTCTTTCACCCGAGCCAGCGCCTCTGATTCTTGCGCGGCGCTGGTCAGCCTGAAGACCAAGGTCATCGGGTTGCCAGACCAAAGTTGGCGGTCACTGCCCACATGCTGCACATGCAAGCTGGCAAAACCCTGCGCCGCAAAATAGCTGCCCAAGTAACTGTAGCCCTCACGCGAGCCACCAATGCCATGCGAAAACACCACCAGCGGTAACTTGGCCATCGCTGGCTTGGCAGCATCAGCTTTAGGCAAGTACAGCTTGGCAGGCACCAAGCGGCTGCGCGCGGTGTCGTCCCAATCCAGGTTCACGGTGTCGTACAAAGACGTATCTACCCGCAGCGGCTCTGCTGCTTGAACGGTTTTGGCAACGTCTGTGGCCGGGCTGTCTGCAGCACGCGCCACCAACGCGCTCATGGTACTGATGGCGCCAACGGCAACGCTCAATACCGCCAGCGGCGTCAGAAACTTTTGTTTGAATGTCATAAGGTGGGCAGGTGGTTGTGGTGAGAGTTTTGCCCAGTTTTCATAAAAGCAGGGCGCAATGCTGCAACGGCCCGGCGTCGGTGGGGTCTTAGGGGATATGAGGCTTGGGGCGCAGATTCCAAGCAAACACACCCCACGCGCAGCTACGGCCGCCTGGACCGATCAATCCGCGTTACCTTGATAGTCCTGATTTAGGAGCTGCTTGCATCGGTATTTATTTATTCTTAAAATCTTATAGATGTATGTTTTAATTAGATATTTTTAAGAATAAATCTATTCATACAATCATTCATGCCTGTCGCTAGTAGTCTTTCTGTCAGCATTGTGCAAACCCTCACCCGCCAGGGTGGTGCGCTTAGTAGTGCCGAGCTGCAAACCCAGTTGCGGGTCAGCCAGCCCACTGTGTCGCGGGCCTTGGCTCCGCTGATTCGCGCGGGTGAGGTGCAAAAAGTGGGCGCGGCTAGAGCCCAGCGCTATGTGCTGCCCCGCACGGTGCGGGACGTGGGCCGCACTATTGCGGTGATGCGCGTTAACACCCACGGCCAGCCCAGTCCGTTTGCCCGCATCGTTCCATTGGCCAGTGGCGCCGTGTGGGTAGACGAAGAAGACGGCTTGAGCAGGCGCTTCGACGGGCTGCCCTGGTTTTTAGACGACATGCGGCCGCAGGGTTTTATGGGCCGAACGTTTGCCAGCACCCACCCTGAGCTGCAATTGGGCAACGACCCCCGGTTTTGGTCTGACGACGACGTGCTGCGCGCCATAGCGCTGTGTGGTGACGACCTGCCCGGTAACCTGATGGTGGGTGAGGCCGCTTTTGCCCGCTTTCATACGCTGCCGGGGCGGGCCAGCCGAACCGCGTCGAATGCCGACTACCCCGCGCTGGCCGACGCCGCCATGCAAGGCAGCATGGGCGGCTCGTCCGCTGGCGGGGAGCAGCCCAAGTTTTGCTGCATTGTTGGGGCGCAAAACGAAGCAGCGGACATTCAGCGCCACGTACTGGTCAAGTTCTCCCCCGCAGGCGACGCACCTACCGACCAGCGCACCAAAGACCTGCTGGTGTGTGAGCACCTAGCCTTGCAAACACTGAACGATGCGGGCGTTGCCGCCGCCATCAGCCGCATCAACATGGGCGCGGGCCGCGTGTTTTTAGAAGTTGAGCGCTTTGACCGCAGCCCCATTGGCCCACACAACCCGTTGGGGCTGGGCCGCATCGGCATGGTGTCACTGATGGTGTACGACGCTGAATACGTAGGTGCCATGGACAACTGGGCTGCCACTGCCAACCGCATGCAAGACCGCGCGTTGCTGCGCCCTGAAGACGCCCGCACATTGCGACTGCTAGAAGCTTTCGGCGTGCTGATTGCCAACACCGACAGGCACTACGGCAACATCTCGCTGCTGCTAGCCGACGACGACTGGGCGCTGGCCCCCGCCTACGACATGCTGCCCATGCTGTACGCGCCGGTGGGCGGCGAGCTGGTGGCGCGGCAATTTGCCAACCAGATCCTGCAACCCACCGCCGCCACCCTGCCCGAATGGGCACGCGCCCAGGCGCTGGCACGCACCTTTTGGTCAGCGGCGGCAAACGACGTGCGTATATCGGCTGAATTTCGGCAGGTGTGTGCGGCCAATCTGGCGCATATCGGTCCTTGATTTCTGCCCACTTTCCACGGCTATCGATACCCACTCCGCAACTTTTTAGCGGGTTGATGCGGCTGCTACTTTCGCTGCTGATTCTGAAGCCGTTTTAGGCCTCGCTTTCTTCGGTTTGCCCAAGCTCTTAGCGGCCCGCGCACTTAACGCACAGTCCAGTGCCAGCGCCGCCTGAGTCAATCAATCAGCATTGCGTTTTGCTCTTTATTTAATAGCTGCTTGCGCCCGTATTTGTTGGGCTACAGCCTTAAAGGAGCATAAAAAATGCCGTAGAAACTTCTTTTTGACGGGGTTTAGGGCAAAACAAGCGCGGGTTTGGGGTGCGAAATGCTTTAAACCGGGTACCCATTTGGACAGATCAGTTTTACAAATGCGCAGAAACATCCATGCGCTGGTTCAAGATTCGCACCACGTCCACTGTATCGTCAGCGCTGCACCTAAAAAATATAACGTGCGAACCTATCAATAGCTTGCGGTAGCCGGTCCGTACCTGCTCTGCGTTTTGCCCGCCTGGGCGGCCTTGCGCGGCGGCTTGTGCCAACCCTTCACAGGCGGAATGGATCGCCAATACATAAGCATCGGCTTGATCTGCGCCCCAGTTGTTGTAGCTGTAGTCCCAAATGTCTGACAAATCCGCCAGTGCCAGCGGCGACAGACCGTAGCCGCTGCTCACTTCGCAGGCGCTATCTTGTCTACAATTGTAGCCGTAGCAGCAGCCAATGTTTGTCGCTTGGCTTTTAAGAATGCATTTACATCGAACGCCATGCTTGCACCACTGCTTTCGCCATCAGCCAGCGCAGCACGCAAGGCCGACAGCCGAGCCTCATGCTCTTCAAGCTGCCTAAGCCCAGCACGCACCACCTCGCTGGCAGAGCCATAGCGCCCATGGCTGATTTGCTGCTCAATAAATGAGCCGAAATGATCGCCAAGCGAGATAGATGTGTTTCGGGTCATGGGGCTTGCTCCGCGTCTGGGTAACGTATGAAAGCTTAAATAATACCAATAAATGGTAGTTGTTGGTAATTACGCGCCCACAAGCTTTGGTTTTGTGACTGATGCAGCCCCGTTTACCAAAGCCGTAGGCGACATCGCACGGGCGCGAGGCATTGATGCAACTGGCCATGGGCACCGGCATTACCCGAGAAGGGCTGTACAAAGCCCTGGGCGAGCAAGGCAACCCCAGCTTTGCAACGGTTGTCAAAGTTATGCATGCGCTGGGCTTGCAGTTCAATGTGGGGGCGAGGCTGATTGCGCGCTGCGGCGTTTAGGCCGTTGGGGCGGCTCATAAACGGTGTGCAAAGTACTATAAATTCAGTAGCTGCTTGCGCCCGTATTTATTGGGCTACAGCCTTAAAAGGGCATCAAAAACAGCCCTAAACCTGCTTTTTGACGGGGTTTGGGGCAAAACAAGCGCGGGTTTGGGCTGCTAAATGGCTGCTGGGGGCTTGAGAAGGCCAGTTTTTAGGTGACAAATCGGCCTTTAGCCCAATGAATCCGGGCGCAAGTAGCTACTTTATTTGTAGCGATTGGGTTTAACTGGAGTCTGAGGTAACTCGGATTTCCCCACAATTTCACCAACCCGATTTCCACATGACTGGAAACATGGGTTCACCTTTCGGGTTGTTTGAGAATTTACTGCTTTGGAATGCCGGTTGGCGCTGCTGCTATTTGTGAACCCGCGGGTGTTTGCTGCGGATCTTTACCAAGCAAGTAACCTGCAATGCCGCCAAAAAGACCAATGATGGGGGTGAGCTGATCTGCGCCGTAGCCAACGATTAGTAAAAACGCTGAAACATTGATGATGGACAAAATGCCGAAAAGTCGCAGAATTTGACCTGATGAAGCACGCTGGCGGGCTAATAGTAATGCGCAAAGCACTAGTGAAATCACGCAAAAACCTAGAACACCCGTGGCTAAGTATTTAATTAACTCAGGATCCCAGGGCTGTATGTGCGGCAGATAAGTCGGTGCGGTATTTTGTGCTTTAGCCAATTCATCCAAAATTGCTTGCGACTTTTCTTTAGCGTCCATTACTTGCCACCTGTTTTTATTACCAATTTTTTCTCCAACTCAGCAACTTGTGTCTCGAGTTTGCCTATGCGCTCATTCAGCAAGGCTAGCAACTCGTTTTGCTTGGTTAAAGTCGTCGAGCCCTCAGCCCCGGCCACCTTAAATGGGACGTTTAGGGGCTTTTGGGCGCTTGGCGGCATTTGATTTATTGAACTAGGCGGGCCCGGAAAGGTAGGGACGCCGTTTGGAGCATACGGTTTAGTCTTGCCAGGCGTATTGTCAGTGCTCGGCTGCGCTAAAACGCTGGCTGCGAAAGTTGTAGCTAGTAGGAGGAATCTAATTTTCATGGCGTTGCTAGCGTTTGATTCATGACTGAAAAAATGTGCAAGCTGAAAGGATTGCGAACACTCTCAATATTTTTGACCTCAGATAACTTGAATGTCGTGCCAGTATTTGGTCAGTTCAGCCAATACCCCACGATGAACGCACGATCCTGCGTTTCAGCTTGGGCTCGATCTTGTTTTGGGCATAGAGGCTGATGGAAGCGTGAGTACTGTCTATTTCAACAATACCAAAGTTATTGCGCCTCTCACCGGCTACGACGAGTTCACCTATTGCAGCGCCTGAGGATGTCGCCTCATAAAGCGGGAAACGCTTGCCAGCAAATTCATCACTTGAATTTCTGTGTATGTCACCACTAAGTGCAAGAGTGCGCCTGAAACTCGATTGTTTAAGTAGCCAGTCGAAGTCAATCGGGTAAGACTTCTTGTAATCACCAAGAATAGAACCGGAGGCAAAGAGATGCACACTGTCAGCATCAGAATTTTGGTATATCTTGGCAATGGCGTCCATCTGGGTTCTGCCAAGTAACGTTCTCTTTGAAGCCGATATTGCATGCACACGCGTACGATTCGTGCGACCATCTGTCAGGTGAAGCCACACATTTTCAGGTAGTTGAATTGATGGTGTGGCAAGCGGGCACTGCGTGGTGTCCCAAAATGGAGCGGCGTGGTACTGCGTCGGGAAGCTATTAGGAGCAAGTCCGGTTGCAAGTGCACGCCTGAAAGCAGACTGGAATGCGCTAGACAGTACTACCTTGTCTCTTTTGCTTGGCGAGGCCAAAGCTTCAACACCAGTCTCATCGTTCCACAAAAAATCATGATCGTCCCAAATGCTAAACACACTGTTCGCGGCTAGGGACTGAACTAATGACTTGAATTCGGATACCTTTAGCAAGTCTGTGTAGCGTTTGAAGAGCAGCTTTGCGAAATCATCTTCGCTCAAATGCATGGGGTGGGTGTCATTTCCGATATCCAGATAAATCGAGTCGCCTAAAAGCACCAAGTAATCAGGACTCTGGCTTGTAATCCAATTCCATACGGGCTGAACAGGATAAATCTGTTGGCAAAAACAAGAAGCAAAAGCGATCTTCATAACATCTCCTTAAAAAAATACACGCAAATAATTTACTGGGGAGTGATCTGCTGCGGCGCGGAACGGCGCCATACCGCTACGCCATGCCCAATCGTTGAGGTATTCAACTTCTGCATTGAATCGGTCAGAGGCGACAAAGGCGTCGGAAGGATTGATGACAACATTGCCAGCGCGGTCGATGTAGTGCCGAATACCGGCGTGCTTGAAACCAAATAGGACGGGTGGTACTCTCGTTACTACGTCGCAACAATTCGTGTAGCGATAGTGCTTGGTGTTATCAAGAGAAGCAGCGAATTTTTCATTGCCGACGCGCGGGCTACCTATTGTGAAAAGTAGTGAGGGTTCAAAGTTGCTTGCGGCTAGTGTGCCAAGCGCACCGCCAAGGCTATGACCGGAAATTCGAAGTTGACAAGTTTTTGGGAGCGCCCCAATCCAGTCGGTAATAGGTTGATGGACACTTTTGTATGCCTTGGAAAAGCCGATATGCACTTCACCGACACCAAGACTCCAAGGTACAAATGCTGTAGTCAGGTCAGTACCTAAATCCGTTGCTTCATCAGGCTGCGTGCCGCGAAACGCCAGTGTCGCAACCTCATGCTTTTGATCCACTGTGCCAAATGCGTAGGTGCCAGTTTCTGCATTTACAAACAACACAGGTGCAGACAACTTAACAATGGCTAAGGCAGCTGAAAGTCTTTCGTATTGCTTTGCATGTGATTCGGCCCGGTAATACGCTAAGCGCGCACACTCCGCCAGAATTGCCTGTTCACTTGGAGCGGCGTTATTTCTAAATAAAGTCTCGTCAATCTCTGGGTTAAACAGCGATTTACTAGACGGGTTGTAAGGGAGGGTCATCTAGCTGCTCAAATTACAAGATGACAGGAAATCTGTTGAACAAGCATATAAAACTAAAAACAGAAAGAGGGCTATATGACTCAAATAGGGGTCGTCGGATTTTCATTTGCATAAATCATGGCCTTTGCATAAGTATGGCGACGGGGTCGGAGGGCTCCAATCAAATTTCTTAAAACTGAAGTTGTCTCCATCCGCTAGTTTTTAGCAATACTTACAGATTCTCAATCGACACTTCAGTTTTTGTAATCCTCCAATTGGAGGAGAAACGACACTTTTCTCAAGCTGCTAAGGGGAACCTTTGTTAAGTTGCCCAAATCCAGCTTGACGGTTAATCAAAGTTTTAAATCTCCATGCCAACAATCACCCGCACACCGCAATCAAACCCCCTCCGCCGCCAGCTACTCACCGCCGCCCTGGTCACCATGCCCGCCCTCTGGCTAGGCGCTCGCGCCCAGCCCGCCCCCGCCCGCCGGGCCACGCCTTCGCAAACTGAAGGGCCGTTTTACCCGGTGGACTT
>JBBRDA010000014.1:0-35601 GCA_038204335.1 Burkholderiales bacterium | reverse complement strand
GTGCTGCCGCCGCCAGCGCGCTCGGCGGCTGTAACCGTCTTCGTCGCAGCCACAAATTTCTGGAACTGCCCAACCGACACCTCGGTACGGTCAATGCGAAACGCGCCAACAGGCTGCATCTCACTTTGTGCAAAAGCGGGTTGCAGCATCGCCAGCACAAGAGCAGCAAATACATAGGAGTGAGGAAGTTTCATAATCCAATCGACCGAACCAGCCATCTTTACTTTTTTAAAATGCACTGCACTGCCTAATCTAGACTATTTCAGCTTGTGCGGTCAGGTCAGATCCAGCGCCCGCACGGGCCGAACTTCGATGCACCCGTACTGGGCAGGCGGAATTTTTGCAGCCCAACTCACAGCTTCATTCAAGTCCTTGGCATCAATTAAATAAAAGCCGGCGAGCTGCTCTTTGGTCTCGGCAAACGGGCCGTCGGTCATCGACATTTGCCCGTTACGCACCCGCACCGTCGTGGCCGTGGCCACCGGGTGCAAGGGTTCAGCCGCCAGCATGTGGCCACTGGCCGCCAATCCTTCAGCAAAGGCAAAGCAGGTTTTGTCCGGGCAGGCGTTCCAATTGTCTTGCGATAGGTAAACGAGGCAGAGGTACTTCATAGGTTCAAAGCTCCAAAATCATGTCAAAACCGCCCCAGATCAATCGCTTACCGTCAAATGGCATGGGGTTGACCTGATCGGTCATGCGCGGGTCTTTCATGATTTTCTCCCAGCCTTGGTCGCGCACTTCTTTTGACGGCCAAACCATCCATGAAAACACCACCGTTTCATCTTCATGGCATTGCACTGCCATGGGAAACGAGGTGACTTTTCCTTCTGGAACGTCACTACCCCAACATTCAACAATCTTGAGCGCACCGTGCTCTTTCAGTACCTCGCTGGCCTTGCGGGTGTGGGCGATGTAGTCGTCTTTTTTGGCTGTTGGTACAGGGGTTACAAATCCGTCGATGTAGAGCATGATCAATCTCCTTTTAGTTGAGCTATTGGAGGCAAAGGGATAACCTCACCGTTGACAATCCACGGTGTGCCAAAACGGTCGATCAACATACCCCAGCTTTTGGCCCAAAAAGCCGGTTGCATGGGCATGGTCACGTTGCCGCCTGCTGACATGGCTTTAAATACGCTCTCGGCTTCAGCGACAGTCGGGTAGTTCAGGGTTAATGAAAAACCCTTCATTCCCTCATACGGCGCGCCAGCCATACAGTCGCCCGCCATCAGCGCGCCTGCGCCGCCAGGCAAAACCAGGTAAGCATGCAGGATGCGGTGATGGTGCTCTAGCGGAATATGCGCCGCCATGGGCGACTCGCCGTTGGTTAACAGCGCTTGCAGCTTGCCGCTAAGTGCCTGCTCATAAAAACGCATCGCCTCGGCACAATTGCCGTCAAAGGCGAGGTAGGCTGTGGGCTGGGGCATGGGTGTCATTGCAGTTGTCATGTTGGCGCTCCTTGTTTTCTATTACCCGAGAATTTCGGGTTCGACTAGATGCGCAAGCTGCACAAGCGATTCTTGCCAGCCGAGGTAGCACATCTCGACCGGAATGACTGCCGGTATGCCGCTCTGCACAACGCTCAGTTCAGTACCGCATAAAACAGCCTTTAGCGACACAGTGATTTGCAACTCACCTGGCAAATTCGGATCATCAAACCGGTCGGTGTAACGAAGTAGCTGACCTGGCACCAGTTCTAGATACTCGCCACCGAAAGAACTCGATACGCCTGTCGAAAAATTCTGAAAAGACATCTTGAAAGTACCGCCAACTTTGGCGTCAAGGTGGTGAACTGTGCAGGTAAATCCGTGGGGTGCCATCCATTTGGCCATGGCCCCAGCATCGAGAAATGCGCGGTAAACCTTTTCGGGTTTGGCTTTTAGCACGCGGTGGAGGGTGACTGTTCCTGTTGACATATTGAAATCTCCGGTTAGCAAATGGACTGCGCACAAGGTGCCGTGACGGCAAGTCAGGAGGTTTTTAACCACTCACTTCGCTGGCTTGTACTGTTAGTCGAACGGGTACACACCAAATCGACACGAACCTCAAATTATTTTTAACTTTGATTGCATATCGGTGATTTTGCACTGCAAAAACCGCTGCTCAGCCGCCTGACTAGTAAGCGCCAACGCGCGCTGGTAAGCATCTAGTGCTTCTTGTTGGCGACCCAATCGACGGTACATATCTGCTTGGGCAGCATGCGCCAAGTGGTAGCCCTGCATAGCATCGTCTCGAAGCAATTCAGTCACCAAAGGTAACGCCGCCGCCGGGCTGCTGGCCATCGCCACGGTCACTGCGCGGTTGAGCGCGATCACTGGGCTCGGCGCCATCAGCAGCAAAGCGTCGTACAAGCCGACGATCTGGGGCCAATCGGTTTGAAAAGCTGTAGGCGCTTCAGCATGCACAGCAGAAATGGCCGCTTGCAAGGTGTAAATGCCGCACGGGGGTGTACGCAAGGCTTGCTCGGTCAAGGCGCAGCCCTCAGCGATTTGGCTGGTGTTCCACAGCGCCCGGTTTTGCTCGTCGAGCGGGATCAGGTCGCCCTGCGCGTCAAGCCTCGCCAATCTCCGTGAGCCGTGCAACAACATCAGCGCCAGCAAACCTGTGACTTCTGACTCACCCGGCAGCAAGTCGCATATTAGGCGGGCTAAACGAATCGCTTCGTCAAGCAGATCCGTGCGCACCAGTACCTCACCGCCAGAAGCTGAATAACCTTCGTTAAACACCAGGTAAATCACCCTTAAAACACTTTGCAAGCGAGCAGGCAGCTCAGTCGCGTCAGGCACGAGGTACGGAATGCGCGCATCGCGGATTTTGGCCTTGGCCCGCACAATGCGTTGTGCCAGCGTGGGGGCCGGTAGCAAAAAGGCGTGAGCAATTTCCTCGGTCGTCAACCCGCACACCTCGCGCAAGGTGAGCGCTATTTGCGCATCGGCGGCCAAACCCGGGTGACAGCGGGTAAAAACCAATCGGAGGCGATCGTCCTCAAGCGGGTCTTGACCTGACTGTTCGTCCCAGCTTGGCGCATCATCGGCCACAGCTTCGGCCTCCTCAGCAACTTCGTCCCACGCCCTGAGGCGGCTGTTACGCCGAATGCCGTCAATTGCTTTGAAGCGCCCGCTAGACACCAGCCACGCACGCGGATTGGAGGGCATGCCGTGCGTGGGCCACTGCTCCATGGCCGCCTTGAAGGCCTCGTGCAAGGCTTCTTCGGCTAAGTCAAAGTCGCCCAGCAATCGCACCAGCGTCGCGAAGATGCGCCGCGACTCCGTGCGGTACAGGGTCTCGATGTCTTCGGTCAGGCTACGGTTGGAAGGGTTCATAAGGAAAACAGACTGGAATTTCCAGAAAACAACCTCTTTTACCTCTTAAAAGTGTCTGGAATCCAATAGATTCGGGCGCAAATAGCTCTCAAATTAATAGCAATTCAAAGCCCGCTCCAATCATGCGCGTCCATACGTCACTTCAAAAAATGCACCCGGTAATGCTCCAACTCGTCAATGGATTCATGCACATCAGCCAGCGCCGTGTGCTTTTGCTGCTTTTTGAAGGCACTGTAGACCTCAGGGCTCCAGCGCTTGGCTAGCTCCTTGAACGTGCTGACGTCGATGTTGCGGTAATGCAAATACGCCTCGAGCTTGGGCATGTACTTGACCAAAAAGCGCCTGTCCTGGCTGATGGTGTTGCCGCACAACGGAGACAAGCCTTTGGGAACGTACTGTGCGATGAAGGCGAGGATTTGCGCCTCGGCATCGGCCTCTGTCACGGTGCTGGCCTTGACCTTGTCAATCAGCCCGCTTCTGCCATGCGTGCCCTTGTTCCAGTTGTCCATCTGGTCCAGAATCTCGTCAGACTGATGAATGACCAGTACCGGGCCTTCAATGCGCGGCGTGAGTTGCGGGCCGGTCACGATGATGGCGATTTCGATCAGGCGTTCTTTTTCAGGGTCCAGGCCGGTCATTTCGCAGTCCAGCCAGACCAAGTTTTGGTCAGATTTCTTCAGTGGTGTTTCTATGTCGGTCATCACGCCATTCTCGCTGATAGCCTAAACTTGACCGATGACCTCTTTTTCGTTCACGGTGCTTTTCGCTGCTGTTTTGGTACTGGGCTTGATCGTCAGGTTTTACCTGGCCTCGCGGCAGATTCGCCACATTGCGCAGCACCGCAGCAGCGTGCCAGCGGCATTTGCCAACACCATCACGCTGGCGTCGCATCAAAAGGCTGCCGACTACACCATCACCAAGGTGCGCTTTGGCATGCTGGAAATGGCTTTTGGTGCAGCCCTGTTGCTCGGCTGGACGCTGCTGGGCGGCATTGATGTACTCAACCAAGTTATAGACAACACAGGCTTGGCTAGCTATGGCAGCCTAGTGCCGCAACTGGCGCTGCTCGCCGTTTTCGGCATCATCAGCGGCGTGTTGGACTTGCCTTTTACCCTGTACGGCACCTTCAAAATTGAAGAACGCTTTGGCTTTAACAAAATGACATTCACATTGTGGCTAACCGATATAGTCAAAGGCTTGGCCGTCGGCGCGGTGATTGGCCTGCCTATCGTGGCGCTGATTTTGTGGCTAATGAGCAGCGCTGGCAGCTTGTGGTGGCTGTGGGCGTGGGGCACCTGGATGGTCTTTAATTTGCTGGTATTGGTGCTTTACCCCACCGTGATTGCGCCGCTGTTTAACAAGTTCAAACCACTGGATGACGAAACACTGAAAGCCCGCGTGACGGCATTGATGCAGCGCTGCGGATTTGCAGCCAAGGGCCTGTTTGTGATGGACGGCAGCAAGCGGTCAGCCCATGCAAATGCCTACTTCACCGGCTTTGGTGCGTCCAAGCGGGTGGTGTTTTATGACACGCTGCTCAAACAGCTCAACCCGGGCGAGGTAGATGCCGTGCTGGCACACGAGCTGGGGCACTTCAAGCACAAGCACATCATCAAACGCATCGTCGGCATGTTTGCGATGAGCCTGGTCGGCTTTGCGCTGCTGGGCTGGCTGTCGTCTCAGTTGTGGTTTTATACCGGGTTAGGTGTTCGGCCTAATCTAGGTGGTGGCAATGAAGCGCTGGCGCTCCTTTTGTTCATGTTGGTGATACCGCTGTTCAGCTTTTTCATATCGCCCATCTTTGCGCAATTTTCACGCAAGCACGAGTTTGAAGCCGATGCCTATGCAGTGGCGCAAACAGATGGCAAGGATTTGCAAAGCGCCTTACTCAAGTTGTACCAAGACAACGCCAGCACGCTGACGCCTGACCCGATGTTCGTGAAGTTTTATTACTCGCATCCGCCAGCTTCTGAGCGTTTGTCTCGCATGAATCCAACGGGAGCAACCGCATG
This sequence comes from Burkholderiales bacterium, assembly GCA_038204335.1. GTDB lineage: Bacteria > Pseudomonadota > Gammaproteobacteria > Burkholderiales > Burkholderiaceae_C > Polaromonas. Next base: position 30,269 of record JBBRDA010000014.1, on the reverse strand, counting down.
AGCAACGCTATCCACGCCAACCGCAAAGCCTTGAGCGCCACTGAGCTCGTGTCGCACTTAAGCAAACTCAATGGCGAGCAGGCACTGGGCTGGCGGCTGATAGACGGTGCTCTGGAAAAAACCTACAGCTTCAAAAATTACTTGGAGACCATCGGGTTTGTGAACGCGCTGGCCTTTATCGCGAATACTGAAGACCACCACCCGGACCTGGCTGTGAGCTACAGCAAATGTACGGTGCGCTTCAACACCCACGATGTGAACGGCATTTCAGTCAGTGACTTTTTCTGTGCGTCAAAAGTTGATGCGCTGCTTGTTTGAGTAAGAACCAACGACCTGTTAGCGCGCCAGCAGCGGGCACGCAGCAAGGCTTGGTGGTTGCTGGCTTTGGCCGCCATGTGCTGGTTGAAACAGCAGATGGCCAACGCGTCATCTGCCACCCTCGCGGCAAGAAAGGGCAAGCGTTGGTGGGTGACAACGTGAGGTGGCTGCCGACTGAAGACGAAGGCACCATTGAGAAAATTGACGAGCGCAGCAATGTTTTTTACCGCCAGGACGAGCTGCGCACCAAGTCGTTTGCAGCGAACCTGGATCAAATTCTGATTCTGATCGCAGCAGAACCCGAATTTTCTGAAAGCCAGTTAACGCGGGCGCTGATAGCTGCCGAGGCAGCAGGCATCACGCCCATCATTGCACTGAACAAAAGCGATCTGGCTGAGCCGTTTGGCAGAGCTTGGGCCAAGCTGGCACCCTACCGGGCCATGGGTTACCAGATGCTGCCGTTAGCCATCAAACCCAAAATAGATGCGGCCGTGAATGCTGTTCAGACAGATGAGCTGATGGCCTTGCTCATGGGCAAGAAAACGCTGGTACTAGGCCCGTCAGGTTCAGGCAAAAGCAGCCTGACCAACCTGCTAATACCCACGGCAAAGGTATTGACTGCAGAAATTTCGCAGGCCCTTAATTCCGGCAAACACACCACCACCAGCACGACGCTGTATTGGATAGATGCCGGGCGAACCACGGCGTTGATTGACTCGCCCGGATTTCAGGAGTTTGGCCTGCATCACATTGAGCCGATGCAGCTAGCGCAATTAATGCCCGATTTCAAAGCACATGCGCAAAACTGCAAGTTCTATAACTGCACACATCTGCACGAGCCAGGTTGTGGCGTGATTTCAGAGGTTAAATCAGGCGTTGGCCCCATCAATATCGGCGCAAACCGCTATCGCTTGTATAGCGAATTATTTGCAGAGTTGTCGCAAACGCGTTACTAGCCTAGCAATCTGGCCAGCGTCAACAGCGCCAGCAGCACCATCCACAGCACGACAGACCGCCACACCAGACCGACGATGCTTCGCAAGTGTGCCACTTCTGGCTCCCGGCCGGGCGTTGCCTGGGTCGTTGCATCCAGAGTACTCGCGTCAGCTGCCAAAAAACCGGCCGATGCATTCGCATCAAACCGGGTCTGCAACGCCTGCCCACCGAGCCGAACATTCACAGCACCGGATGTGGCCGCCAGAATAATTCCGTCGTTACGGGTCTCCAGCGCTATCGATGCGTCACTTGAAAAGCGTTGCGCGTAATTGCGCCAAGCATCAATCGCATCTTCAAAACTGCCAACCACCGCGAACCCCAGAGACGTGACTCGCGCAGGCAAGTAGTCAATCACGCCCCAGGCCTGACTGGCAGCGGCCTGAACCGCCGGGCTGGCACCCTCGCCTGCTTCCAGCGATTTACCTTTATAGCGCCAATAACGAGCTACAAATTCACTCAGACGGTAGAGCACCGCCCCCACAGGCCCAAGCCCGAAAGCCGCCAGCAAGGAAAACCACCCCAGCACTCCAAAAACATGCCGATGCGCAGCCAGCACTGAATACTCAATCACATGACGCACAATTTCGCTGCGTGGCAGGTCACTGGCGTCTACCTGCTGCCACTGGGCCAGCAGCTCACGGGCGGTGTCTTCGTCGCCATCATCCAGCGCGTCGCGTATGTCGGTAAAAAAATGGCTGAACTGCCTGAACCCCAACGTGACGTACAAAACCACCACGCTCCAGGCAAAAGCCAGCAGGGGGCTGGCGCTCCATAGGGCCCAATGAATCAGCAACGCGCCCAAGCTTGGCAACGCGACAGCAACCGACCAGGCTATCCAGCCATGGTGCGGCTGTCCGGCATCCAGATGGCCCCTAGCCCACCGCGCCCAGTGCCTGAAAGCGGCATGAATCCAGTTGCCGCGCGCCAAGGGACGGGCTTGTTCAATCAAAAGCGCAAACAGGACAGCAAAAAAACTCATCCGCTAATGATAACGGTCAAGCGGATAAAAACCGATACAGATTGCGCAGCATGCCTGCCGTAGCACCCCAAATAAACCGCTCGGGCGACGGGCCGTTGTCTTGCGGTACAGAAGGATCTAGATAAGGCATCGACAACCACTCACGCATCACGCCGTCAAACTCTGCCGCGTGGCGTCGGTGATTGGCTGGGTTCATCAGGTACGCCAGCGGCACTTCAAACACATCAGCGACTTCAGCAGGGTTGGGCTGCAGCACAAACCCCGACGTCACCAGCGCCACAACAGGCGTGATGATGTAGGCCGTGCCCGTCACGTAGATGGGCAACGTACCCAACACTTCGGCGTGGTGACGGGGTAGACCGATTTCTTCATGGGCTTCGCGCAGGGCGGTATCCGCTGCGTCCACATCCGTATCGTCGGTGCGGCCGCCCGGCAAAGCCACCTGGCCCGAATGGGTCGACAGGTTAGTCGTACGCAGGGTCAGGAGCAGCATCAACTCATCTCGCATGACCAAGGGGATGAGCACCGCAGCCGCGGCAGGTTCACGGTTTTCAAACTTCTTTTCGACGCTGTGCTCGGGTGTCCAAACCGGTGGATTAGCAAAGCGCGCTCTCAACGCATCCGGCGTCAGTCGATCTGATGCTACGCCTTCAAGATGGTCATCCACGGAGAGCACAGGGATACTGCGCGGGTCAAATTTAGGAAGGGGTTTACTAAACTGCATAAAAAAAGCCACTCGAATGAGTGGCCTCTTTAAAACGCAAGCGGCAATTAAGCTGCTCGGTTAGGCGGCTTTAGCGCCCAATTTTTCCTTGATACGCGCCGACTTGCCGCTGCGGCTGCGCAGGTAGTACAGCTTGGCACGGCGCACGTCACCGCGACGCTTGACTTCGATTTTGGCGATCAAAGGGCTGTAGACCTGGAAGGTACGCTCGACGCCTTCGCCGTTGGAGATTTTACGAACGATGAAGCTCGAATTGAGACCGCGATTGCGCTTGGCAATCACCACGCCCTCAAAAGCCTGCATACGTTTGCGGGTGCCTTCAACCACATTGACGCTCACGATGACGGTGTCGCCTGGTGCGTAAACGGGGATGGTTTTGTTCAAGCGGGCAATTTCTTCCTGCTCAAGGGTTTGAATCAGATTCATAGCTATTTTCTCGATGACTTTTTCGTTCATTCACGCGCTACGCTAAAGACCGCAAATCTAAAAACGGATTAACCCATTTAACTAGTTGCAGTGGCCGCCAGAGGACCGAAAAGCCTTTGATTATAGCAATTTATGGCTTCTGAACAGGGCTTTTAGCCAGCCCGGCCAAAAAAGCCTCGTCTTTGGCCGTCAGCCGCCCAACCAAACGGGCCTTTTCAACCAATTCGGGCCGCTTTTGTTGGCTCAAGCTCAAGCGCTGTTCACGCCGCCACCGCTCAATACCGGCGTGGTTGCCCGACATCAACTCAGCGGGAACAGCTTGGCCTTGCCATGCTTCTGGCCGGGTGTAGTGCGGGCAATCCAGCAAGCCATCAAGGGCCGGGTTAAAACTGTCGAATTGGTGGCTGCCCTCGTCATTCAGTACGCCCGGCTGCAGCCGGGCAAGGGCATCGAGCAAAGCCATGGCGGCAACCTCACCGCCCGAAAGCACAAAATCACCCAAGCTGATTTGATGCGTGACATAGGTGTCGATGAAGCGCTGATCAATCCCCTCGTAGCGCCCGCAAATCAAAATTGCACCGCGGCTTGCTGACCAGCGCTCAACCGCAGCGTGATTCAAAGCCTCACCGACCGGAGAAAAAAGAACGACCGGATCGACCATGCTGGCGCGCTCTTCACGAACCGCCGCCAAACACAGCGCCAGCGGCTCGGCCAGCATGACCATGCCCGGCCCGCCGCCAAACGGTCGGTCGTCAACTCTGCGGTAGTTCCCATCGGCAAAGTCGCGCGGGTTCCAAAGCTTGACCTGAACTAAACCTGACTCGTAGGCGCGGCGCGTCACGCCACTGATCAAAAACGGCGCAAAAAGCTCAGGGAAAAGAGTGACGACATCAAAACGCATAAAACAGCAAGAAGGTGTCAAAGAGCATGTCAGTCAAGGCAAACTCCCAAAACGCTCAGTAGTCAGGCTGCCAGTCAACCGTGATCAATTTGCCAGCTAAATCGACCGAATCAACATAGGCTGACACGAACGGAATCATCCGCTCGTCAGTCTTGCTGCTACCTTCTTCTTGGGCGGCTTGGTATTCAACGCAGAGCACTGAATTCGGCCCAGTAGCCATTAAGTCACGCACAGTGCCCAAGGCGACGCCTTCGCGATTGACCACGTTCAGGCCGATCAAATCAACCCAGTAGTACTCGTCTTTGGACGCTTTAGGAAAGGCACTGCGTGGCAAAAATATGCGGCAACCCCGCAAGACTTCAGCTTCATTGCGGTCGTCCATGCCATCGATTTTGGCAACGACTGAATCAGAATGGGTTTTTGACTCGTCAACCGCGATGGTGACAGTGCCTGTAAAAGCATTGAAGCCCGGACGAAACTTGGCATCAGGGGCTTGCAAAAACCAGGATTTGGCTGAGAACAGAGCCTCAGGCTGGCTGCTGTGAGGCAGGATTTTGAGCCATCCCTTAACGCCCCATGCATCCAGAATACGCCCAACTTCGACGGCATCGTCTGGCAACGCAGACGGCTTAAAGTTGAGCGCCATTGCTAGAAAATTAAGCGGCCTTAGCGGCGGCTGTTGCGCCTTGCTTGATCAGGCGCTCAACGGTAGGAGACGCTTGTGCACCAACGCCAACCCAGTGGGTCAGGCGGTCTTGCATGATGCGCAAGCCTTCTTCGCCGCCCTTGGCAATCGGGTTGTAAAAACCGATGCGCTCGATAAAGCGACCATCGCGGCGAACGCGCTTGTCAGCCACAACGATGTTAAAAAATGGACGGTGCTTAGAACCGCCGCGTGCAAGCCGGATGACGACCATGATGTATTCCCAAAGGGTGGAGGGCGCACCACACAATATGTTAGGCGCGTCCAAAAAATTCTTGCTACAGCTGAGACACTCGACATGACCACCCGGTCAGCGAACTGTTGCAAAGCCTTTGATTATAGCCCGTCAGTCGGTATCATTGATTTTTTAACCTGCTTCACCCAATATGCCCATCATCCGCCCCAGCCTGGACACTGATATTCCCGCCATCACGGCCATTTATGCGCACCACGTTTTAAACAGCACCGGCACCTTTGAAACAGAAGCGCCCAGCGTGCAAGACATGACGAATCGCCGCGCAGACGTTTTGGGTAAAGGGCTGCCGTATTTGGTGGCGGTAGACGGCGGCCACGTTATCGGTTTTGCCTACGGCAACTGGTTCAAGCCCCGGCCAGCCTACCGCTACTCGGTTGAAGACTCCATTTACCTGGCACCTGAGCAGCACGGCAAGGGCTTGGGTCGGGCCCTGCTGGCAGAGTTGATGGCGCGCTGCGAGGCCGTGGGCATTCGCAAAATGATGGCGATTGTGGGCGATTCAGCCAATACCGGTTCGGTTGGGGTGCATTTGGCACTCGGCTTTGAGCAAGTCGGCAAGATTGACGCTTGCGGCTGGAAATTCGGTGCCTGGCGCGACATTGTCATCATGCAGAAAACACTGGGATTGGGCGACACCCAAGCGCCCGCCGACATGCCGCCGCGATAATGGCCTGATGGCAATCAAAAACAAAACGCTCGCCACTTGGCTTGCCTTCTTATTCGGTCAAACAGGCCTTCACCGCTTCTATCTTTTTGGTCCGAAAGACCTTTGGGCGTGGGCGCATCCACTGGCAGCTGCCGTTGGCTGGTACGGCGTGTACCGGGTACGCAGCTTGGGCCAAGACGACCACGTCGCTTGGCTGCTGGTGCCGGTGCTGGGCTTTTTGCTGGCTGCCACGGCCATCACTGCCATTTATTACGGCCTGTCGTCACTTGAAAAGTGGAACGCGACCTACAACCCGCAACAGCCAGATGCCCCAGCCGGGCAAACCAATTGGCTGGTCATAGGCGCGGTGGTGTTTTCAGTGCTGATGGGCGCTACGGCTCTGATGTCCAGCATCGCTTTCAGCTTTCAGCACTACTTTGAATATCAGATCGAGGAAGCCCGAAAGATTTCTCAGTAGCGCCCCAAAAGCCGCGGCCGGCGGATCGCGTTAAAAGCTCGCCTGCAAACCGATCTTCAAACTGCGCCCAGGCAGCGGTGGCGCTGTCGGAAACGCGGTTGTCGTCAGCACCGATGTGGGGCTGTAAGCCAGCTTGTTGGTGAGGTTGTCCAACCGGGCGTAGAGCAAGGTATTGACCGGTCCGGCTTTAACGCGGTAAGAAGCCCCAGCATTCCAGCGCGTGTTGGCAGCAGCCGCCCTGTCACCCACAGGTATTCGGGTTTGTGCAGCCGAATAGTCAAAGCCGAGATTCGCACCCAACGGGCCACTGGCGTACTTCAGTGTTGCGCCTAGGCGCATCGGCGGGATGCGCGACAACGGCTGGCCTGTGTTCAAGTTCGTGGCTTTGACCACATCAGCACGCAAGGCCAAGTCAATTGGCGACGCGCCATCAATCAACCGGATGTTGCCACTGGCTTCAAAGCCTGTAAAACGCGCGCGTATTTGCTGGTAGCGAAATTCATTGAGTGGGCTGAAGGTTGCGCCGGTTGACTGCGAAAACCCTGCATTGTTGGGGTCGTCCACCGGGTTGACTTCACCATCAGACTGATTGCGCGTGACGCCTCTTGACTGCACCAAGCCAATGTAATTCTTAAAGCTGCTTGAATAGGCATTGAACGCAAACGAGTCAAACGCTGATTTCCAAGCCACGCCAAGGTCGAACTGCGTCGCCTGTTCTTTGGCAAACGTGCTGTTGCCCACCTCGTAAGCGCGGGTGGCAATGTGCGGGCCGTTGGCAAACAGCTCGTAGTCTTTTGGCGCGCGTTCGGTGTACGCCACATTGCCGGTCAGTTGCCATTGAGGCGTTACATTCCACAAGCCTCCTACGGCATAGCTGGCGGGTGCGAATTCACGCTGGACTGGCACAAACTTGGCGAGTAGAGGGTTGCCAAGTGAAGCCACTTTGACTGACTCCAGTCGCCCGCCAAAAGTCAGTTTGCCCCATGACGTTTTGTACTCTTCGTACCCAAAAAGAGCATTTTGCTGCGTGCGGCTGTAGGGCGCAAAGGCTTCGTCGCCATCGGCTGAGAATCGGCTGTCCTCCATCTGCAAACCGAGCAGGCCGTCAAAGTTGCCAAACTTTGCGTGGCGCGCTTCAAGCCTCAAATCACTGCCCCGGTTCTTAAACACCGTGCCTGGGACTGTATTGGTGAATTCTGTGTGGGTGTAGTCGGTCTTGCTGTACTGGCCTTTAACGCTTTGAATCAGGCCGCCCAAATCCCTGACCTCGCCTTCAAGAGCGAAGCGGTCTGACTTCATGCCGATGTTGACATTGGGCTCGGCCACCGTACCGTAATTGCTGCGGTAACCGCTGACCGATGCACCCAGGTACCCCTGGTCAAAGAAAATCGAACCGCCCAGAGCGGTGCTGCTGATCTTGCTGGCTGAGTTACAAATACCCTTGGCTGTAAATGCGCCAGCGGTACGGTTACAAAAGATATTGATGGGCACATCGACATCTTTGGTGTCCCGATTCATGGCGTCAACATGTATGGCGTAACGGTTGTTGCCAGCCTCGAGCAGAACGCCCGCAGACCTTTCCTTGTTGCCCGTAGCCGCACCTAAATCTACCTTGCCGCCGACGCCGCCTTTGGCATCAAACAAGGCTTCGCGCGGAATACGGTTGTCGATCACATTGACCACGCCGCCGACCGCGCTACCGCCGTATTGCATTGCGCCCGGGCCGCGCAGTACCTCAATACGTTCAATGGTCAAAGGGTCAGCGGTCACCGAATGGTCGTAGCTCAAGTTGGATGCATCCAGCAGCGCACCGCCGTTGTTCAAGATACGGATACGGTCGCCGTCTTGCCCGCGAATGATGGGGCGGCTGGCATTCGGCCCAAAGTAGGTACTGCTGACACCCGGTGTGCCATCAAGCGTTTCGCCCAATGTAGTCTTAGAGCGCAATAACAGTCCATCACCTGAATACTGGGCGGAAGGCGCTATCAAGTCCGTAGCGCCCAGCGGGTTACCCGTGATGGTGATTTCTTTCAGCTGAGGCGTTTGGGCTGTAGCGGCCTGCGCGTAAAGCACGCCGAGCGCCAACACTGCCAGACTGACGGCGGTATTTGAAAATAAGGGTTGCATAGTTTGACCTGAATGAATCTGAAGAATCTGAAATGCAGCAGCTGCACAAAGACCCGCAGGACTTGCGTGCAACGACAACAGCAATGGGAAAGGTTCAGGCGGTCACAGGCGGGCCGCGCGCGTCAAACAGCGCTGCCCAGCGGGCAAGTGCATCGCCCGCAAAAATCGCCACCAGCAGTGATGGCAAAACGATCGGTAACGGCCCCGCCAAAACAAGCGGCATGGCCTGACCATCACTGAGATGGTCATACAAACGGCAGTCTGAAGCGCTGCCATGCTCTGAAAAAAGCAAATCTAAAAAACCACCATCGTCATGCTCATGGCCATGCCCATGATGGGCATGATGCGCTTCATGCGCGCCGGCAATCTCGGCAGTAGTCGCCTGCCCGCCATGTTTCAAAGCGTGCAACTGGCCGAACGATTGGGACAAAAGCAGCGACATTACCCACCAAAGCACCCACAGACGAAGCACCTTGGGGTTGCTTGCTCGGTTGATGGACGGGCCGCTGCTCATACTGCTCTACTTGATGGCCGTTGCGTCGGTCATGCGGTAGTACAGACCGTAAGAGTCATCGTTGAGCACCAAAAACTTGCCTTCTACGACGACGGGCTCCATGCCGTATTTGACCGGTGTTTTGGTGCGTACCTCCACCATGCTCTCAGGCCCGCCAGCGGTGCAGAACGAGCACGTCAGTGGCACGGACGACAGCAGAAAATGACGCTGGCTGGTGCCTGGCTCCAGCGGCATCATGAAGCCCTGTATGCGCTGGGTTTTCTGGTTCAACGCTGTCTGGCTAACGTTAAACACGGGCAGGATGCGGTTCTTTTCAGTCTTGGTTTTGACATCCGTCAGAACCGACCAAGGGATCACATCGGACCTGGCTTGAAGCGGCGCAAACGGGCTACCTGCACCGTGCACACCCGCGCCGGTGCCCGCAGGCGGCGCACCGATAGGCGATGACAACGTCTGCGAATTGGCGCTAAAACTCGCGGCCGCTAGGCAAAGCGCCACACCTAAAACATGGGCACGGCTTTTAGAAAAGGATGTCATGCAAAGCTCCTGAATTCAAGTAAGTTCGCCGATTTTGCGCCAGTTCACTAGCGCACTCAATGCGCGTGCTTCATACCGCAGTATTTGCCCACAGCCAGCCCTTTGCAGGCCGCTTGGAGTTCTTTTTCGCACACGTCGGCCTTTTTGCCGGATTCAAGGCACTTGGCAGCGCCTTCATGGGCGGCCGCCATCGCGCGGTGGCGGGTGATGTCTTCTTTGGTTTCTTTGTCGGTATGACCGGTTGCCGCAAATGCGGTGCTGGCAAAAAAAGCAGCGAGAACCAAGTATTTTTTCATAAGAGCTTCCTTTAAGTTAGCAGGAGTTGAGAAGATTTAACGAGATTGGAGAAGTTCAAAAACACTGACACGGTAGGCCTCCCACGCGGGCAGCGCGCTGGCAGCCAAGGCCACAGCCAGCGCCAACACGGGGACCACCATCAATTCAATCGGCCAGACAAACGCACCGATCACCACTGATTTTTCAGCCTGTAGCGCCCAGCTGGCTAAGGCCATCACGCCCTGCCCCGCCAAAACGCCCAGCACGCAAGCCAGCAGCGCCAGCCACAACGACTCACACAGCAGCAAGCCTGCAATTTTTCGCGGCGGTGCGCCTAGCATGCGCAGCAGCGCTAGGTCGGCCCGGCGTTCGCGGACTGCGCTCCACAGGGCAATAAAAACGCTCAAACCTGCGGTCAGCAGCAGTACGCCAGCCAGCGCTTTGAGCACGTCCGTGCCGACACCCATCATGCTGAGCAAGCGGGTAATCTCCAGCGCAGGTGCCGCGGCTTGCATCTCGGTCGAGCTGTTGACAAAGCGCGGGAACGTGACCGCCGCCAACGGCGTTTTGTATTGAATCAGCGCCAGCGTCACCTCGCGCTCTTCTTCCAGAATCTTTTGGTCTTCAGCGTCCAGCGCGGTGTCGGCTTCGTGCACCTTCCAGACCGATTCAGTTGACGTCAACACCAGCCGGTCAAGCACCGAACCACTGGTGGCCAGCACGCCCACCACGGTGTAGGGCGTTTGGCCATGCGCTTCACCCCCGCCGCCCAAACCGTGGCTGCCGGAAAATGTGTCGCCCGCCTTCAAACCGGTTTGCCGCGCCACTTGGCTGCCCACCACGGCCTGCAGGGGCTTGGCCCAGAGCGCGCCGCTGGCAAGTTGCGCGTCGTAATGTTTGATGTAGTCCAGGGACGTACCCACGATGCGAAAGCCCCTGAAGCTGTCACCCAGACTGATGGGAATAACTTTGGCTACCTGCGGGTTTTGTTCAAGTTCTTTAACTGCTGCCAGCGGCACATTGCCAGTTGGCGCGTCAATATGAAACACGCCCGACAAAATAAGCTGCATGGGGCTACCCTTGGCACCTACCACCACATCAATCCCCGCCAGGTCACGCTCAAAAGCGCGGTTGATCTGCTGGCTAACCAGCAACACAAAGCTGATGGATGCGAGGCCAAGTGCCAACAGCAGCAGGTTCAGGCTGGCGGCCAGCGGCCTTGACCAGAGGTAACGCCACGACAAGGAGATGATATTCATGACCTAGACAACGCTATTATTTAAGGAGCTGCTTGCGCCCGTATTTATTGGGCTATAGGCTAATTTGATACCTAAAAATGGCCTAGAAACAGCTTCTAAATGCTTTTTGATGCGCGAATCATGGGTTGCAATGACCAGCGTGGCATTAAATCGCGCTGCGGTCGTCAGCAGCAGATCTAGCGCGGCGCTAGCGGCCTCATCGTCCAGGCTGGCAGTAGGCTCGTCAGCCAAGATAAGCTTGGGTTGCAGCAGCACCGCCCGCGCCAAGGCGACCCGCTGTGCCTGCCCGCCTGACAATTGCGACGGCTTGCGGTCTGACAACTCACCGACACCCAGAGCAGCCAATGCCTCTCGTATCGCCTGCACATCCACTGTTTGCCCAGCCGCCCACTGCGCGAGTTCAAGATTCTGAAAAACCGACAACGCAACGCTTAAATGCAGCTTTTGCGGCAAAAAGCCAATCGTTTTAGCCCGCCAGGCGTCGCTTTGTGCTTTGTCCAATTGCGCCAAAGCTTGCCCAGCGACGGTCAAGTCACCGCTGCTGGCTGGCAGCAAACCGGCCACGAGCGCCAGCCAGGTGGACTTGCCTGAGCCAGACGCGCCACTAAGAATCAGCACTCCGCCCTGCGCCACATTCAAGTCAGCAAAGCCCAAGCTTGGGCCATTGGCGTAGCGGTAGCTAAGGTGACGGGTGCTGATCAAGCGGGGGCTCCCGCAGCGCAATCAACGCACACGCCGCGCACGGCGAAGTCCATGCTCATGCCTTTGTAACCAAGCGCCTTCAACGCTTCCATCGCGGTTTGGGCAGCCCGCTCCAAATCTTTCGCGTTCGCCTGCAACGCGCCTGCCAGCGGGCTGTCTTTGTGGCAGCTTTGGCATTCAAAGTGTGGAATGGCATGCACCCCCGCTGGCATCACCTGGTAACGCCGGGTGCGACTGGCATCAACGCGGCACAGCAGCAAACCCACTTGGGTCAATCGATCAATCAGCCGGTACAGCGTCACGCGGTCAAGCTCGCCCGAATCATCGGCCAGCGCAGCCAGCAACTGCGCATGCGTGTAGCTGGTCTCCGGGTGCGCCAACAACCAGCCCAACACCAAACGCGCTGCGCTGGTGCGGCGCAGGCCGTGGGCAGACAGCAAGACGTTAATGGGGTCTACAGCTGTGGCCCCATGGGTGGATTTTTTGACGGTACTTGAAGCCATGGATGGACTGAGTTGAAGTATGACAAGACTTGCCAGATGGATTTTTCGGCACAGGCGATTACTAATGCAATTTAGTTGCGTTAAACTATAACGCCATTCAATTGCATTATTACCGAAACTCAAGCAATTCAAACGGGCTCCGTCAGTCTTTTCGCCCTCATTTTTGTAAAGCCGCAACCTGTGTATTTTTCTAAAAGCTTCCGAAGCAGCGTACTAGCCTGGCCCGCGTGGCGACGGGTCTTATTTGTGTTGCCGGTCGTTTTGCTGCTCTGGCTGGCAGTTGTTTGGGCGGTTGGGCGGGCTGAGCCATGGTGAAGGTTGACAACCTCACGGTCAGCTACCGCGAGCACCCGGCGCTGCACCACATCAACGGTATTTTTAAAGCTGGCTCGTTGACCGCGGTGGTCGGGCCCAACGGCTCGGGCAAAAGCACCTTGCTCAAGGCCATCATGGGCCTAGTGCCTATGTCGGGCGGCAGTATCGAGGTATCGGTGCCGTGGGCGCGTATTGCGTATTTGCCACAACTTGCCGAGATTGACCGGAGCTTTCCAATGGGCGTGGAGGACTGCGTCTTGCTAGGTTGCTGGTCGCGCCACGGTGCCTGGGGCGGCGTTGGCGCGGCGCAGATGCAACATGTTCACGCAGCGCTCGCCAGCGTCGGATTGCAAGGGTTTGAAAATCGCACTCTGAGTTCGTTGTCCAGCGGCCAGTTGCAACGGGTGCTGTTTGCCCGCCTGCTAGTGCAAGACGCCGATTTGATTTTGCTGGACGAGCCTTTCAACGCCATGGACAGCAAGACTGTCACCACCCTTTTGGCCACCATTGAGGCGTGGCACCGGCAGCAACGTACTGTGGTGGCGGTGCCGCATGACGATGCGCAAGTGCGCGAGCACTTTCCGCAAACCGTCCTTTTGGCTCGGGAGCTCATAGATTGGGGGCCAACGGCCCGCGTCATGACCGAGAAGCGCCTGGCCAGCGCCCGGGAAATGGCCGAGGCGTGGGACGACGAGGCCGGGCTGTGCGAAATCGACGCCATGGTAAGCGCCCAGAGAACGCCACAAACCCGGTTGGCGCAAGGTACTTGATGCTGAGCAGCTCGTCTTTTTTTGCGGCTGTTATCGACACTGGGTGGAGCTTGCTGTGGGCACCGTTCGCCGAATTCGCCTTCATGCGGCGGTCGCTTGCCGCTACGCTGGCGCTGTCGCTCAGCGCTGCCCCGCTGGGCGTGTTTTTGACGCTGCGCCGCATGAGCCTGCTGGGCGACGCACTAAGCCACGCCATCCTTCCAGGGGTGGCGATTGGCTTCATGCTCTTTGGCCTGTCTCTTTCAGCCATGGTGGTGGGCGGTGTGATAGCTGGCATGGTTGTGGCGGCCATTGCTGGCTTTATCAGCCGCGCCACCACGCTCAAAGAAGACGCCAGTCTGGCCGCAATCTATTTGGTGGCGCTGGCGCTAGGCGTCACCCTGATTTCAACGCACGGCACTCAGCTGGATTTACTGCATATCCTCTTTGGCAGTGCCCTCGGGGTGGACACGACGGGCCTGCTGCTGGTGGCCAGCGTGGCCAGTGTGAGCCTGGTCGTGTTGGCCGGCGCCTACCGGGGCCTGGTACTGGAGAGTTTTGACCCGGTGTTCTTAAGTGCATCAGCAGCGCCCACACGCAAAGGTGGCGGCGGACTGCTACCGCCTTGGGTTTGGCAGCAGGGGTTTTTGATGCTGGTGGTGGTGAATTTGGTGGCAGGTTTTCAAACGCTGGGCACGCTGATGGCGGTCGGCTTGATGATGCTACCGGCAGTGTCCGCGAAGCTGTGGCACGACACATTGCCCGCCCAACTTGTCAACGCCAGCGGGCAGGCGTTACTAGCCAGCTACGCCGGGCTGCTGGTGTCCTACCACCTCGATACCCCATCCGGGCCAACCATCATTGGCTGCGCGGGCGCTCTGTACTTTGCGTCCCTGTTGCTGGCCCCGGGTGGCTGGCTTGCGCGGCTTTTGACGACCCGACACCGAGTGGCCTGAACTTCAACTGCCGATGCTTAAACCCTGATTTTTAATCCGACGAGGACCGTCTTCCATGAAAAAATTAATCTACACACTGGTCAAACCACTGGCCGCGCTGACTCTTTTTGTTGTAGCAACCGCCAGCAGCGCGGCAGACAAAATTCCAGTGCTCGCTAGCTTCAGCATTTTGGGCGACCTGGTGCGGGTGGTGGGCGCAGACCGCGTCGCGGTGACCACCCTTGTTGGCCCGGACGAGGACGCGCACGTCTTTGAACCCAGGCCAGCTGATGCCAAAAATCTGCTGCGGACGCGGTTGCTGGTGACCAATGGGCTCGGTTTTGAGCCCTGGGCGCAAAAACTAGTGAAGTCGGCAGGCTACAAAGGTCTGACCGTGGTCGCCTCGCAAGGTGTCAAACCGCGCCAAATGCTTGCTAGGAAAGGCCATGACCATGCCGACATCGACCCGCATGCCTGGCAAGACCCTAGCAACGTCATACTTTATGTGCGAAACATCGCCGCTGCGCTGAGCAAGCTAGATCCAGACGGTAAAACCACCTACCAAGCAAACAGCGAAGCCTACGCCAAAGAGCTTCAAGCGCTAGACGCTGACGCCAAAATCAAGATTGCCGCCATACCTGCCGCCAAACGCAAAGTCATCACGTCACACGATGCCTTTGGCTACCTTGGCGCGCACTACGGTATCCAATTTCTGGCACCGCAGGGCGCATCCACTGGGTCTGAGCCCAGCGCCAAAGAAGTTGCACAGTTGATCCGGCAGATTCAAAAAGAAAAGATCAACGCTGTTTTCGTTGAAAACATGAGCAACCCGAAGCTCCTGGCTCAGCTAAGCAAGGACGCGGGCGTGACCATTGGCCCAGCACTTTACGCTGACGCATTGTCCAAAACGGGCGGGCCGGCAGACAGCTACTTGAAGCTGGTTCGTCACAACGTGACGCAACTGGTGGCCGGCATGAAGCAGAACTAATTCAACTACTCCTAAAAATCCGTAGACATCAAGCAGGTACTGAATGCACAAAACTGTTCCGACCTTAACTTGACATTCACTTCGCTCCGCATAGGCATGACAGCCTAGGCGGCATGATCAAAGCCATTTTTAAATTGGGCCGCAACGCCCGTACCTCGAAGGAGCCAGCATGAGTCTTATCCCCGTTACCATCCTGACCGGTTTTTTAGGCAGCGGAAAAACCACCCTGTTAAATCACATTTTGAAAGCTGACCACGGTTTCAAAATTGCTGTCATTGAAAACGAGTTCGGCGAAGCCGGCATTGACAACGAGCTGCTGGTGCAAGACCGCGATGAGCAAATCATTGAGATGAACAATGGCTGCATTTGCTGCACAGTGCGCGGCGACTTGGTGCGTATTTTGGGTGAGCTAGCGGTCAAAAAGAAGGCCGGTGTTTTGACTTTTGACCACGTTGTGATTGAAACGACAGGTTTGGCTGACCCCGCCCCGGTTGCACAAACTTTTTTTGTCGATGAAGACATCCAGATGAACTACATGCTGGACGCCATCGTTACCCTGGTGGATGCGGTGCATGCGCCGCAGCAGCTGGATGAACACCATGAAGCCCAAGAACAAGTCGGCTTTGCTGACCGCGTGTTGATCAGTAAAACCGATTTGGTTGGCGCACCAGAACTTGCCGCCTTGAGGCAACGCCTGACCCGTATCAACCCGCGCGCCAAAATTGCTGAAGCTCATCACGGCGTTGCGGCAGTCGGTGAATTGATGGATATCCGCGGCTTCAACCTGAACGCGATTTTGGAAATCGAACCCCAGTTTCTAACCGATGTAGACCATGAACATGATGATGACGTGACATCGTTTGTGTTCCGGGAAGATCGCCCGCTAGACCTGGACCGGATGGAGGATTTCTTGGGTGGAATGATAAAGGTGTACGGCCCCCAGATGATGCGCTACAAAGGCGTGCTCAATATCAAAGGCGAAAGCCAACGTATTGTGTTTCAAGGTGTCCACATGCTGATGGGTTCAGAACGCGGCGGCAAATGGCAGCCGAACGAAAAGCGAACGTCCAAGATGGTATTCATCGGCCGCAACTTGCCCCGCGACGTGCTAGAAGCAGGATTGACCAATTGCGCTGTTGACGGCAAGAAATCCGCTCATTGACTCGGTTTTATGCCCAGCAATTTCTCGTTGTTTGCAGCGCGCACCAGCATCGCGCAAGTTGAAGAAGGTTTTGAGCTTGCGCCAAAGTTTGATGCTGCGGGACTGATCGCGTGCGTCACTACCGATGCCGCCACCGGCGAAGTACTCATGCTGGGTTACATGAACAGTGAAGCCTTGCAGCTAACAGCAGCGACTGGCCAAGCTCATTACTGGAGCCGCAGCCGCCAGGCACTTTGGCATAAGGGCGCAACCAGCGGCTTGACCCAAAACGTCGTTGAAATGCGAATCGACGACGACCAAGACGCCGTGTGGCTACGGGTAAGCATCGCAGGCAATGGCGCAAGTTGCCATGTGGGTTACCGCAGTTGCTTCTACAGATCTGTCGAGCCAGCGACAGGCCATCTGCTTTTTGTAGAAACACAAAAAGCTTTTGACCCTGCTGTTGTCTACGGCGACATACCCAACCCTACGCAGCTTTGACTTGAAAGGAACTGACCCATGATCAAAAAAAATTCTCGAGGAGACGCGCCCTCAAAAAGCGTAGTTTTAAATTTAACTGCGAAAGCTGGATGCGTGAACATACCGGCTGCTGAATTTTCGGAACAGGTTACCCGAAAAGACAGCGAGTTGGTCCAAGAAGATACACCACTCCAAAACAGGCCTTGGTCGGGCTACAAAATTCTTAGCAAAACCGCACCCAAAGGCTACCTTTGCTTTAAGCCACTGCTTTGAGGAAACACTTCGACGGCATGCAAACGCTGGACCCGAGCTTGGCGGCTTGTGCAGTCGCTTTCAAAAATTAAACATATTTGTTAACTAACTACATCGATGAAAATTAAACTATCAGCCTTGGGCCTGGCCACCAGTAGCCTATGCCTTGGCCTGCAAGCAGTAGCCCAAACAGGCAATCTTGCAGCAGTCCAAGTAACCGCACCAGCCTTGGCACCTAACAGTAGCCTGGGGCTTGATATACCAAGCAATACGGGCTCGCGATTGGGTTTAACGGCACGTGAAACGCCCGCTAGCGTTACTGGTATCAGCAGCGCTGATTTAGAAGAGCGCAACATTTACCGATTACAGGAGGCAGTTAAGAGGACCCCCGGCATGACCGACAGCGGCTCGCCAGGCAATGGAGGCACAGGTCTGTCTGCGCGTGGCTTTTCGGGTCATAGTTCGGTGTCGCAAATGATTGACGGCACGCGCTTAATTGTTGCATCGGGAACGCAAACTTTCCCCACATCGACTTGGCCTTACGAATCGATTGAAGTGCTGCGCGGCCCGTCATCGGTGTTGTATGGCGAAGGCAATATCGGTGCGGCCGTGAACTACGTCACCAAGCAACCTTTGCGTGATCGCTTTCAACACGAAGGCTTTTTTACTTTGGGTTCATACGGCACAACCTTGTCAGGCGTAGGCTCGAGGGGCCCCATCAATGAGGTGTTGTCTTATTCTGCGTATTTGAGTGGTGAAAAAAGCAGCGGCGTACGCACAGACAGCGGGTACTCAAACAAAAACTACGCATTGGCTTTAGCAATTCAGCCCAACAACCAACTCAAAATCTCCTTATCGGCTGACGGCGCGCTCGCTGACGGATCACGCTACTTCGGCACGCCACTGGTCAATGGCGCACTCGATCAACGCTTTAAAAACATCAGTTTTAATATCGCTGAGCCGATTGTTAAGTTTGATGATCAATGGTTGCGCGCCAAAGTCGAATATGAGGTGACGAGTAGCTTTAAGTTGCGAAACGAAACTTATTTGTTAACCAGCAAACGCCATTGGCGTAACTCTGAAAACTATACCTTTGTGCCAGCAACTGGCTTGGTTAACCGAAGCGGTTATCTTGAGATATTGCATGACTTAAAGCAAACTGGCAATCGCTTTGATGCCACTCTCGACGGCGTCCTTGCAGGCATGAAAAATCGCTTTGTGGCTGGATTTGAGGTATCCCGAGCGGACATGCGGCACACCAATAATGCACCTTTTACTGGCTCGAGCACAGTTAATCCCTTTAATTTTCTACCGGGGCCATTTCTGCAGACTGCGGCAACATCGCCTCGCAGCCAAATCAGTCAAAGTAGCTCCGCTTTTTTTGCTGAAAACGCCTTAGACATCACGCCGCAATGGAAATTGATCGCTGGGTTGCGCACCGACCGGATAGAGCTCGAATCAACCACGCTGCAAACAGGCGTGACAAGGAGCAAGACCTATTCGCCCATTACGGGAAGGATAGGCGTTGTTTGGAAAACAAGCGAAGATCTTTCGGTGTACGGGCAGTACGCCACGGGGATCGATCCGTTGAATGGCTCACTGCCTAACTTAGGCAATTTAAGTGAAAAACTGACACGCGGCAAACAAATCGAAATAGGTATGAAGGGTCTATTGCCAAGCCTTCGCGGAGAGTGGACGGCGGCTGCCTACCGGATCCAAAAAACTGACATCTTGTCCCGTGACCCCTTGAATCCAAACGTGACGCAGCAAATAGGCCAGCAATCGTCAACAGGCATTGAGTTGGCGTTAGCAATGGCTCCCGCACGTGGCTGGAGCATCGATGCAAACTTGGCCTTGACAAGTGCGCACTTTGACAGCTTTAACGAGCTAATTGGTACGGCATTGGTTTCACGCAACGGCAACAAGCCGGTGAACGTGCCAGAAACTACCGCCAACGTCTGGGCTGGCTACCGTTTTGCTCCGCTTTGGCAAGCCGGTATGGGTGTGCAATACGTGGGTGAGCGGGCTGCAAACAACGCAAATACGTTAACTATTCCTGCGTACACCACAGTCGATGCCTTGCTGCGCTACGAAGTCTCACGCAACTTAAACCTGGCGCTCTCCGTTAACAACTTAGCGAATAAAGACTACGCATTGTCAGCACCTAACAGCGGCACACAATGGCTGCTAGGCGCGCCGCGTACCGTGATGTTGACGGCTAGAGCAAAGTTTTAATGCTGGCAACTTAAAGCTATGGCTTCTTTGATCAAAAGGCCGCTGCATAAAACGCTGATCTTTCTGCACAAATGGCTGGGCGTTAGCTTGGCTTTGCTGTTCTTGATGTGGTTTGTCAGCGGCGTCGTTCTCTACTTCGTGCCTTTCCCAAGCCTGACGCAAACTGAGCGGCTGGCTGGCTTGCCGCCCTTGCAGTTGCCCAAAGGCTGCTGCATGACGGCTGACCAGGCCGCTGGCAGCGCTGGGCTAAAGGTCAGCGAGGCGCGGCTGGGGATGCATGACGGCAAAGCGGTGTGGCGCTTGCTGAGCCAAGCTGTGAATGTCCCGCAAGCCGCGCCGCTGTGGCGCACCGTTGACGCGCAAAGCGGTCAGTTGCTACCGCCGCTGAGTCGCCAGGCAGCGATGGCTGTGGCCGAAGCTTTCAGCGGCCAGAAAGCGCTAAACGCTGAGCTGCTAGAGCGTGACCAGTGGACAGTACCGCAAGGCATGAACCCTTACCGCCCCCTGCTGCGAGTTGAAATGCAGGGCGATGACGGGCTACAGCTGTATGTGTCGCCCGGCGCGGCTGAGGTGGTACGTGACACACGCCGCGCCGAGCGCTTTTGGAACTGGCTGGGTGCTGTGCCGCACTGGATTTATTTCACCGAACTGCGCCGCTACCCGGATGCTTGGCACAACGTGATTGTCTGGTTGTCGATCCCCGGCGTGATCATGGTGGTACTGGGCATCGTGTTGGGCACATGGCATTTGTTTTTGAACCGTGTGCGCTGGATACCCTACCGTGAATGGTGGATGCGCTGGCACCACATCAGTGGCTTGGTGGCAGCTATTTTTACTCTGACGTGGATTTTTTCTGGCCTGCTGTCGATGAATCCTTTCAAGTTGTTTTCGCCCCGCTCAGCCTCCCAAATTGAGCAGTCCCAGTGGGCTGGGCCGAGAGCTGATGCTGTCATAGCGCCAAATACAGCATTGGCACTGACCGGCAACTGGACAACCAAAGAAATTGACTTGCTACAAATAGCTGGGCAACATTGGTATAGGCTACGCAACGACAGTGGGCAACGCTTGGTAAGAGCCGATCAACTGCTGGCAACCCCCAACGGACGCCCCATCACGGAGCTGCCTAGCGAAACTCTTAAGGCCAGCCTGATGGCGTTACGCCCAGCAAGCGTTGGCGCAGCGTCGCTGGCACACCTCACCGTTTACGACGACCAATACTACGCCCGTGAAGTCACGGCCAACACCCGATACACACGCCCCTTACCCGTTTGGCGCGCACAGTGGGCCGACGGCGTGACCATGTACGCCGACCCGTCGTCGGGTAAGTTGCTGCTTCGCGCTGATGCATCTAACCGCTGGCAGCGTATTTTGTACAACGGCCTTCACAGCTTTGACTTTGCGCCTCTGCTGGCCCGCCCTTTGTTGAGAGACCTACTGATTGTGCTTTTATCGCTGCTGGGTACAGCGTTGTGCGTCACCTCTTGCGTGATAGCCTGGCGCGTGCTGCAACCACGCAGGCCCAAACACGCCAAAGCAACTTAACTTTAGCAAGCTGAACCACGGCTTGGCTGCGGTATAAAGGCGGGATGACTGAAATGCAACTCCCCTCCACCACAGCACCCACCTCCTTGCGCAGCCACACCTTCCACGGCCTGGCACCAGGCCCCGCGTTGCTGGTGTTGGGTGCGGTGCATGGCAATGAAGTCAGCGGCAGCAAGGGCATTGCGCAGGTCATTGACGCCATCGACAGTGGCGCCTTGACGATCGAGCGCGGCCGGGTGACCTTGGTGCCCATCACCAACCCACTGGCTCACCAGTTGAACCGGCGCATCGGCGACCGTAATTTGAACCGCAACATGGCGCCCAGTGCCGTACCGCAGGATTTTGAAGACCGTATTGCCAACGTGCTGTGCCCGCTACTTGAGGCGCATGACGTGCTGCTCGATTTGCATTCGTTTCACACCGGTGGCGCACCGTTTGTGATGATCGGCCCGCAAAACAACCAAGGCACGCTGGAGCCGTTTGCCCATGCCGCCGAGGAAATGCAACTCGCCCTGCATACCGGCCCCTACCGTATCGTTGAAGGCTGGCTCGACACCTATGCACGCGGCGTGAAGCGCCGGGCCGCCAGCGTTGAAGTCGCCAATACCCGTTCACTTACCTTGGTCACTAACCCCAACTATGGCGTGGGCACCACTGAGTACATGCGCTCACGCGGCGGTTACGCCGTCACGCTCGAATGTGGCCAGCACGATGACCCGAAAGGGGTGGCGGTTGCCAAACACGCGATTGAGCAAACGCTGGCCCTGCTGGGTATCACGTCTTCACCCCTCACACCCGCCACCGAAGATCGCGAGATTTTGCGGTTGATCGACGTGACCGATCGCCAAGATGCAAACGACGCCTTCGCCCGCGAATGGCGCAGTTTTGATGCCGTCAAGCGCGGCGACGTGATCGGCACGCGGCATAGCGGCGAGGCTGTCACGGCACCGTCAGACGGCTTTATCGTGTTCCCGAATCCACGCGCCGAAGTCGGACAGGAATGGTTTTATTTTGCGCAGCGGCGCGGCCCTAGCAAACACTGAAACCCGACAAAAGCGGTGGGCAGAACATCGATGCCTTATCGGTGATAAAGTCCCGCCGTCGGCGAAAAAGTTTTTACGCCGCGACATAACAGGAGACTGCCTGCCCGCGATCCCATCATCGGACGCTAGACAGGACTGCTCTTTTCATTGTGAAAAGACTGAATCAGGAGACAGGCCATGTCATTGGCAGAGTTTGAACGGGCAACCGGGTATGGCCGGGCAGAGACCCTTCAACAGCAAACCGGGCTCGCAACCCTGGCTTACCGAAGCCGGGCCACCGAGCCCTTCTCAGAAGAGCAATTGCAACAATTGCTCATTGCGTCCCAAGCCAACAACCACAAAACCGGCTTGACCGGGCTGCTGCTTTACGACGAGGGCCGGTTTTTTCAGTGGATTGAAGGGCAACCCGACCACCTTGCAGACGTTTGGGATGCGATTCAAAAAGACACCCGACACACCGACATCGAGCTGATGGGTCAGCAGTCCATCCCATTGCGCTTTTTTGGTGACTGGGACATGCGCCTGTCGGTCCGCAGTGTGGATGCTGGCAACGCCGCCGGTGGCGCATCGCCAGTGCACTCGGGGTTGATTGACAGTTTGTTCAGAAGGCCGAAAGCCATGGCCGGGTTGAGGGAAGACCTGTCACCACTGGCCGCTCAGATCCGGGCTGACCACAGCCAAACCCTGGCCTCGAATCAAGAAACAGCGTCAGACGGCGGGCACCGCGCCGACACCACGTTGCTCAGCGTGATCGAAACCATGGTGTTGCCGCAACTCATTGCCCGGCACAACCCGCGGCATGAGCTGCTTAAACCGGTGGACCTTCGGGTGGGCGAGCTGGTGCACCAACTCACCCGGACAGACCCTGAAGCCGCGCGAGAGTTGATTGCCCAGTTTTACGCCGAAACCCATTCCCTGCGCCAACTGTGTACAAACCTGATTGAACCCGCTTCACGCGGTCTAGGCGACTTGTGGAGCGCCGATGCCTGTGACGAAGTCGATGTCAGCATCGGTTTATCGCGCCTGCAGTCTGGTATGCGCGCGGCTAGCGCCGGCATGGTTCCTTCTAGCGGTATGGGCGCGCCCGCCGTGCTGGTGGTTCCCCAGCCTGGGGAGCTGCATTTGCTGGGTGCCGCGCTGGACGCCGAGTCGCTTTACCAGCAGGGTTGGCAGCCGCAGGCAGAGTTTCCGTCGTCAGACGGGGCGCTGCAAGACATGGTTTCAAACACCTGGTACGACGCACTCGACCTGACGCTGAGCACAGCCTTCAAGCGTGAGCATTGGTTGCCCCGCGTGGCCGACACCATTGCCCACGTGCGCAGCGCGTCACGCAACCCGGCGCTGGTGATCATTGTGGGAGGCCGCGGTTTTACTGAAAGCGCCGAGGCCGCCAAGCACGTCGCAGCAGATGCCGGAAGCCGCAACGCGTTTGAAGTCGGCCCGCTGATTTTGAAGTCACTCCAGCGGCTGCGCTAGTGGCGTAAAAGCGGTTGGTTTCTGTAAAGCGGCGCTAAAAAAGGCCGAAAAAAGCCTTTTTTAGGTATCAAAAGTGCCTCTAGCCCAATAAATACGGGCGCAAGCAGCTATCAAAATGATACGGACCTGAGCTCCGTTATGGCCAGCAGGAGATTCTGGCCAGCCCACCCTCAAATACCTTCAATGAGCCGGATGTCCCGGTCCGCGCCATCACCCAGCGCAGCCAAAGCCGCTTGGTAGGCGGGGCTGTCGTGTGCGGCGGCGGCTTGCTCTACGCTAGTTCGTAAGCGAGGGGCGGCGTGCCGCGAGCCAAACACGAATCTTGAAAAGCTGGGGTATTACTATTTCGACGCCCGATACCCGCGTTAAGGTTCACGCCACTTGCAGAACAAGCTGCTTGCCACATGCTTTGACATATTTGCGCAAAGTAGCGACAGACGGCGAATGTTTGCCAGTTGCTAGCGCACGCTCTAATCGTGCAATGGCAGGCGCTTGTGTTCCCATCCGCTGGGCAACGTCTGCTTGAGAAAGCCCGGCCTCTTGACGAGCTTTCAGCAATGAGTCCAGCAATTCAGACTCATCGCGGGTGATTCGCTCGACCTCAGCACGAACGCCGGGGCGTTGCATCAATGCTTTAACAATTTGTTCATGAGTGCGCATGTTTAATTTCCTTCAATCGTGATTCAGCGACTGCTAGCTCCCGCAACGGGGTTTTATCTGTTTTCTTGACAAAGCTGTGGAGCATCACAACTCGCCGACCAATGATGGTGCAAAAGAACACTCTGGCAATGCCTTCAGCACCTTTGAGGCGAAGCTCAAACAAACCATTGCCAAATGCTTTTGTATGGGGCTCACCCAAGTTGGGGCCAAGTGCTTCCATCCTTCGCGTGAGAACAATGTACCGAGCGGCTAGCGTGTCTGGAAGCGCAAGAATTTCGTCTTGTACGTTTTCGCTGTAGTAGGTAATGACGTAATCCACGCCAAAATATTAACATAAATGTTATTTTAAAGTAACCTGATTTCTGGAACTTAACGCACAGGTCAACTGACGCCAGGGCGTGAAGCGCAGAGGGCGCCAAAATGGGCCATGTTGGTGTCCGCGTTGCACCACAAGTTAGCCATTTTTTTCTCTTTGTTTTTGGTAGGCAATATGTTCGATTCCAAATGCACAGATGTACTCTGTTCGCATATGGTCGATAAATTCTACGTATGGCACTAATGCGAACTGTGGGCCGCATGCGTAAGCAGCCACATGGTATGGTGCAAAAAGGAACTCGATACCTTGTTCCTTTGGGATAAAGCTTGAAAAATCACTCCATGCTTCCGTCCCGCGGTCTACGCACCCAGGATCTAGGTCGTATTCGTTGTTCTCGCCCAGCCTTAAGTTTTTTAGCGCCTGCCGAACGAATTTTTGAATAATCGAAAATGCCTCATTGTCAGATTTAAAAATTACGCATAGTTCTGTAATGTGACATAAGGGATCCATTACAAACGAGTAAGTCGCGAAATGCATGTTTCCATGCGCGGCCCCCGCGCCATACCAGTGAATTGCATACTGAACGGTCAAGATTTTGCCGACAATCGATGGCTCTGAACAGTGGGCGTCAAATGTGTTTGTTCTTCTAAATTTATCTTGCCCATAGTTATAAATTTCAGGCACCTGATCAAGTTTGTTGGATCTCGCCGAGAACAGACTTTTTAGCAAGTTCCCTTTGATGTAGGTGCCGATTTCATCGATGTTGTCGTATTTGCTCGACTGAACCTCTATAAATTGAAGCTCGATTTCATACCCTGGTAGACCATCCCATTCCTCTCTCAGGATTCTGTAGGACCAAGAAACTTCCTCTTCGTGTTGAACTCTTTGGGTTTCAAGTCCAAGCCTGCCGAGTTGATAGGTGAGAGCTTCCTTGACTTGTTTTAGGCAGTCGGACTTTGCCGCAGATATGCACTGAATTCCTTTAAGTTGCTCTGGTATCGCGAGGTTTTCGTCGAGCAGGATTGGGATGATGTAAATGTCATCTATGAGCTTTTCATTGAGCTTGTCTAGCGCGACCTTGAGTTCGCGCTGGACATAGCCTCTTCTGCCAATAGAGGTCTCTGATAGAAAGGCTATAACTAAACTGGATTTGTCCAGGGCTCGCCTAATTTCAAAATCCCAGCTTTGACCAGGCTTCAGCTTTTTGCAGTCTAGCCAAACGTTGAATCCGTCCTTATCGAGGGAGTCGAAGAAGGGAATGACTCGTTGTTGATCAGCATTAGCGTAGCTGATGAAAACTTGAGGATTTTGATCTTGCATTCCTATTACGACCTAACAAATATGAAGAGCCAACGAAATTTACACTGCGAACCCTGCGAAATAACGTGGCGATTTCACTCAACGAAAGTACGCCTATTACTGACTAGCCTCGAATAGTTTGCCGCACTAAAAAGAGCGTGAAACCGCCCAAGCTCTGCCTTCGGAATTTGGGTCATCATGTCGGTCATTTTGACTGCTTTCTAAGGCCTTACACATCCCCAAACATGAGAACTGCCGCAAAAGCCAGTTTTGGAGCTACGGCAACCGAAAAAGCGCCATTTTTAACGATTTTCAGGTATCAAATTGAGCTAAAGCCCAATGAATACGGGCGCAAGCAACTATCAAAATCATATTTACCTGAACTCCGTTACGGCTAGCCGGAGAGTCTGGCTAGCCCGCCCTCAAACTCCTTCAATAAGCCGGATGTCCCGGTCCGCGCCATCACCCAGGGCGGCCAAAGCCGCTTGGTAAGCCGGGCTATCGTGTGCGGCGGCGGCTTGCTCTACGCTGTCAAACTCGATCAGGACGGTGCGCTCGGTCGAGCCGAGTTCGTAAGCTTTAGACGGCGTCCCGCGCGCCAAAAATCGACCGCCTGCTGCGGTGAGTGCCGGGCCTGCCAGCTTGGCGTAGGCGGCGAGCTTGTCGGCATTCTTGACTGCGCGGTAGGTGCTGACCCAGTAGGCTTTGGACATTGGTTTTTCCTTATTTGTGTGGGATGGTTGAAATGAAGCTTGGGAGACTAGGAAGTTGCAGTTTCAATACATGACGTTTGACTCATCCAGCCCGCGTTAGCGGTTCCGGTTGAAGGGAGGGTTGGACCTAACCCGCGAACGTAGCCGAGTGGATGCCGATGCCCGAGCTGAACAGTATGTCGCCATTCGCAGGACGACCGGCGTCGAGCGCCCTAATGACGACCTCCACGTCTTCGCGGAAGCGCTCTGCAAAGACTGGAGTTCGAATGAGTTCTTCCCAATCGGTTCTCAGTTGTGACTCAATGAGATCTGAATGTTCCTTCTCAAAGTCTTCGAGCGATTGTTCCTTCTCGCTGGCGAGCTCAAGGGATCGACCGTGCGCCAAGGAGTCTCTGAACGAGAACATCTCGTCAATCGTTTTCAATGGTCTGTCGCCTTTGCCATTTGCGAACGTAACGCCAAGCGCTCTACGCAGGTGCTTGAATTTCGACCAGAGGGGAAACCGCTCTTTCGAAGTCCATTCTGCAAGAGTGTGCGGCCCAATGTGATTTAAGTACGCCTCGAACGTAAACGCCGTGAGCAAGATGCTCGACAAGAACTGCCACGAGCTTCCAACAGGATTCTTTTGGCCTGCATCGAGAACGCAATAGGACGCGTGCCACAGTTCGGCATATGAATGAACAGCCCGCTGTCGGCTGACTTTGAGCTTGAGCGATTTCGACATTGAGTGAGGTCTAACGTAAAAATGACCAGGCCAAGAACATCGGCGGCGCACCCGCTTCCATCTGTTGTTGCGCCGTGTTGATTGGCATGTTACAGCTCAACAAGATGAACCTCGCTTATCTCGTTCGTGGGCCAAGACTCTGCAAATTCCCGCGCATCATCAAGCGATTCGTGACTAGTTGTGTTGATGAAACGCGAAGGGTCACTTCCATCACGAACAATAAGTTCATCAATGATGTCTTCAACCTTGGCGCGATCCGCACCAGCGACTGCAATAAGGTCAACACCATCACGAAGAAAATCTTCTACCAAGCTGTCAAGCGACGGCAGGTACCCATGCGGACAGTGAAGAACGATACGTTTGGAGTAGGCCACTTTTTAGCTCTAAAGTAATTTACACCGCAAACCCTGCGATGTAACGTGGCAGTTTCTGCAAATGAAAGTATGACTTTCACTGGTTACACATAAACAGGGCGCTGCAATAAAAACAGCGTTAAACCACGCAATCTCTGGCGTTTGAGTTCGGATCATCATGGCGCGGATTTTGACCGCTTTCCAAGGCCTTGCACATCCCGCAACATAAAAACTCCCTCAAAAGTCGATTTTGGGAGCCGCAGCGAACGTAAAACCGCAATTTTTACCAATTTTCAGGTACTAAATCGGCCTTAAGTCCAATAAATACGGGCGCAAGCAGCTACTGAATAAATAGCACTCAATCCTTCACCCGGTCCGCAAACGTCTTCCGAAACTTCGCCACTTTCGGCCCCGCCACCGCCACGCAGTAACCCTGGTTCGGGTTTTTGGCGAAAAAGTCCTGGTGGTAGTCCTCGGCGGGCCAGTAGTTGGCCAGCGGGGTCACTTCGGTCACGATGGGGCTGCCGAATAGCTTGTCTTGGCTCATTTGGCGAATCATGTCGTTTCACACGTCACGCTTTCAAACTGCCAATGTGTTGTTCTCAGTTGGTCTTCTTTCCCCGCGTTGCCTTACCGCCCTTGGATTTATCTTCTGGCGTGATGAACCCGATAGAACGCTTGGGCGGCGCAGGTGGAGCTGCCAGCAGTTCTGCCATCGAATCCACCAGCTCGGCGATGTTGCGCTCGTGCCGCGTCACCTTACGCTCCAGGGTGTTCAGCTTGCCAGCCAGTTCCCGGCTATTAGCCAAAATGCCGCGTAGTTCGACAAAAGCGCGCACCACATGAACGCTCAGCTCGGTGGCGCGTGGGCTATTGAGCAGCGTGGCTGCCATGATCGCCCCATGTTCGGTGAAGGCCATCGGGAGGTATTTGCTGTAGCGCCCACGCCCTGGCTTGTCGCCCATAGTCGGTGCGTCTAAGGTTGCAAATTGCAACCTTAGAGATTTCGCCTCCTCACCGTCGAGCTGAAACATGAAATCTGAAGGAAACCGTGCCAGATTACGCCGTACCTGCTGGTTAAACCGCTTGGTAGTCTCGCCATAAAAGGCGGCTAGATCGGTATCAAGCACCACCCGCTGCCCCCGTATAAGGTGGATGCGTTGCGCGATCTCGCCGATAGACAGTGGCGCAGCGTTTGGAAGTGTTGAAGCTGTAGCGTTCATGCTTTAGATAATAAAGGGACAAGCGCTGGCTTCAGTCTTTTTGGCTCCCAAAAGCCAAAAACAAGCTTTTTCAAGTGCCTTTTAAGCCTGTAGCCCAATCAATACGGGCGCAAGCAGCTACTGAATAAATAGCAATCAATCCTTCACCCGATCCGCAAACGTCTTGCGAAACTTCGCCACTTTCGGCCCCGCCACCGCCACGCAATAACCCTGATTCGGGTTTTTGGCAAAAAAGTCTTGGTGGTAGTCCTCGGCGGGCCAGTAGTTGGCCAGCGGGGTCACTTCGGTCACGATGGGGCTGCCGAATAGCTTGTCTTGGCTCATTTGGCGAATCATGTCGTTGGCGATTTGCTTTTGCGCCTCAAGCGAGTAGTAAATACCGCTGCGGTACTGGGTGCCGCTGTCGTTGCCTTGGCGGTTGAGGGTGGTGGCGTCGTGCACGACGAAGAAGATTTCTAAAATCTCACCCACAGTGATCTGCGCGGGGTCGTATTCGAGTTTGACGACTTCGTTGCAGCCGGTGCGGCCGGTGCACACGTCGTCGTAGCTGGGGCGATTGACTTGGCCGTTGCTGTAGCCGGACTCCACATCCGTAATGCCGCGCACTTTGACGAAAACCGCCTCGGTACACCAGAAGCAGCCGCCGCCCAAGGTGATGGTTTGTGTGGTGGTTTGAACTTGACTCATAAACTAATTTCCTGATGTGTTGTATGGTTCAGGGTTGCACTGTACGTCAGCCACCTTGCCAGATATACTTTAAGCCTAAAGCATTTACAGATACTTTTAGAGACTAATCCAAGGACACATTCTTCATGAAAACCAACGTCAAAGCTAAATTTAAGTGGGAAGACCCTTTCATGCTGGAGGACCAACTCAGCGATGACGAGCGCGCCATTCAAGACGCCGCCCACCAGTTTTGCCAAGACAAGCTGCAAACCCGGGTGTTGATGGCCGCGCGCCATGAAAAGTTTGACCGCGAGATCATGACGGAAGCGGGCGCCATGGGCTTTCTGGGCTCAACGATTGAAGGCTACGGCTGCGCCGGCCTGAACTATGTCAGCTACGGCCTGGTGGCGCGTGAAGTCGAGCGCGTGGACAGCGGCTACCGCAGCGCCATCAGCGTGCAGTCGTCGCTGGTCATGCACCCGATCAACGCCTACGGCAACGAAGCGCAAAAGCAGAAATACCTGCCCAAGCTGGCCACCGGCGAATGGGTCGGCTGCTTCGGCCTGACCGAGCCGAACCATGGCTCTGACCCGGCCAGCATGCTGTCGCGTGCCAAGCCGGTTGATGGCGGCTTCATCATGAACGGCGCCAAGATGTGGATCACCAACAGCCCGATTGCCGACGTGTTCGTGGTCTGGGCCAAGCTGGAAGACGAGGACGGCAAGGTCGGCGGCCAGGAAGCGATTCGCGGCTTCGTGCTGGAAAAGGGCATGAAGGGCCTCACCGCGCCCAAGATCGAAGGCAAGATGAGCCT
>JBBRDA010000013.1:0-37527 GCA_038204335.1 Burkholderiales bacterium | reverse complement strand
TGCGTGGGCTGGGCTTTGAGTTTCTTCCAAGAAATCCGCTGCAGTTCGTCGCCTGTGATTCGGGGCGTGTCCTCGTCGTCAGCGGTGTCTATGCTTCCGATTTAAATCTTGACCTGCTGACTTACGATGGCGGATACATCGCGCAGGGCTACGTTCGTTTGCCGCTACCCCAAGAGGCAAGTTGGTCTGGGATGCCTGAGTCCGATCTGGCCGCAGAAACTATAAAGATGGCGCTCCTCGTAAACAATCGACTGGACTGGAAGTCCCCTTTCTCGTCGTACGGAAAATTGAACGTCAACGCGACACTCAAATGCCGTAAGGCAGATTGCACCCCCGAGAGCCTGCGGTAAGTTCTACCCCTTCGCTCCACCGGACCGCCTACGGCTGTTGGGGCTATTGGGGGTCAGATTCCAATTGATTTGATAAAGAGGGGCAGGTCTTTCGTTATCACTTGATAAGAGCTAACGAGCCAAAATTTGACAAATCGTAATCGATCGATTACGATTTGTTATGTTTGAGATCAAGACAACGCCCGAATTTGATCTGTGGCTTCAATCGCTACGCGACAAAAGCAGTCAAGCAAGATTGGTGGCACGGCTGCGCAAGGTGTCGTTTGGGTTGTTGGGTGACGTGAAGGCGGTAGGCGCTGGCGTGATGGAAATGCGCGAGCACTTTGGCCCCGGCTGGCGCATGTATTACTTGCAGCAAGGCAATGTGCTCATCATCATGCTGGGCGGTGGTGACAAATCTACGCAAAGTTCAGACATCTCAAAAGCCCAAGAGCTAGCTAAACGAATGGAGTTTTAAACCATGACCACTAAAAAAATCCCCGCCGCAGAGCTGCCCAGTTTTGATGCTGCGCAATACTTGGACAGCGACGAAGCCATTGCCGAATACTTGACATCCATCCTAGAAGAAAACAACCCAGGCTTGCTGGCGGCCGCCTTAGGTGACATAGCCCGAGCTCGCGGCATGACAGAGATCGCGCGCGGGAGCGGCTTGGCACGGGAGGCGCTGTACAAAGCACTCAAGCCTGACGCACAGCCACGCTTTGACACTATTGCGCGCGTTTGCAAGGCGCTGGGTGTGAAGCTGGTGGCGCAGGTATCGCCTTGACTTGCTGATCCGCTATTTGCGCTGAAAGGTGATCAAAATCCGACTTTTGGTCTGTTTTTAGGTACAAAAAGTGCCTTTATCCCAATAAATACGGGCGTAAGCAGCTCCTAAATTAATAGTAGCCTTAGCTCTGCGCCAAAAGCACCACCAGCGCCCCCGCCCCGCCATGCGCAGGCCGCGCTTGCACAAAGGCCAGCACTTCTTGCTTTTGAATCAGCCAGCTTTGTACCTTGCCTTTGAGCACCGGGGTTTTGCCGGGTGAGCCCAGCCCTTTGCCGTGCACCACGCGCACACAGCGCCAGCCCATGCGGGCGGCGTCTTTGATGAAGTCAACCAGCGCCTCGCGGGCGTCTTCGCGGCGCAGGCCGTGCAAATCGACCTGGCCTTGGATGCTCCAGCCGCCTTTGCGCAGCTTGCGGGTCACGTCGGTACCAATGCCAGCGCGCCGGTAGCTCAGCGCATCGTCGGTGTCTAGCAGCGTTTCTGCGTCAAATTCGTCTGACAGGGCTTCTTGCATCACGGCCAGCTCGTCGAGTTGGTGCTGCACGGCAATGGGCGCAGCTGCCACTCGCGGCAAGCTGGCTCGGTGGCCAGGGCGGTGCTTGGGCGGCAGGGGTTTAACAACACCTACTGCCGTCGCAAAGAATTGCTCTTCAGCCTTGGCTTTAGCAAGTGCCGCTTTGCGGGCTGCTTCCAGCTCTTTTGCCAGTTTGACGCGCGCCTCCAGCTCGGCTTTGACGGCCTTTAAACCCTTCAAATCCTTGACTTTCACATCAGCCCCAGCTCAGCCATCGACACGGCCTGTGTGCCCGTCACGATGAAATGGTCCAGCACCCGCACATCGACCAACGCCAGCGCGGCTTTGAGCGTTTGGGTGATGGCTTCGTCAGCGCGGGACGCCTGGGCGTTGCCGCTGGGGTGGTTGTGGGCCAGTACCACGCTGGCGGCGTTCAAGGCCAGCGCGCGAATAACGACTTCGCGGGGGTACACGCTGGTTTGGGTCAATGTACCCCTGAACATTTCTTCCAGCACGATGAGGCGGTGGTTGGCGTCTAAAAACAGCACCGCAAAAATCTCGTGGTCCCGACTGCCCAGTTGCAATTGCAGGTAGTCGCGAATGGCTTGCGGGGACGCAAATACCGTCTTTTCTTGCAACTGGCTGGCCAATGCCCGCCGGGCTAGTTCAAGCACCGCCACAATCTCGGCCCGCTTGGCTGGCCCCAAGCCTTTGATTTTGTTCAGAGCCTCCGCACTGGTGTTGAGTAAGCCCGACACACCGCCGAAAGTGTCCACTAACTCCTGACCCATTTGCAGCGCGTTTTTACCGGGCAGGCCGGTACGCAGCAGCAGTGCCAGCAACTCGGCATCGCTGAGCGCGCCGGGGCCGCGTGCCAGCAGCTTTTCACGCGGTCGGGCGTCTTGGGGCAGGTCTTTGAGGAGCATGGTTGGGCTGAATCGCTAACTTTCTACAATAAGGCCAGTTTACAAACAGTTCTCCTTATCCGAGGCTCGCCAGAAAAGTTTATGTCTGCCCTTGAATCCACCTTAGCGCCCCTGATTGAAGCCGGGTCTTTTTTGACCCTGCACTACCGCATGACCGGGCCCGATGGGGCGGACATCATCAACACCTTTGGCGGCAAGCCCGCCACCTTAAGCCTGGGCACGGGCCAGTTGTCGCCCGCTATTGAACAGCACCTGCTGGGCCTGCCTGAGGGGACTCACACCACTTTTAGTTTGCCTGCGGGCGCAGCCTTTGGCGAGCGCAATACCGATTTGATTCAGTGGGTGGCGCGCAAGCTTCTCAATGAACTGGGCGACGCAGATGAGGCCTACAAAGTCGGTGATGTGGTGCAGTTCCCCACGCCCGACGGTGCTGGGCAATATGCAGGCAGTGTGGTGCAGGTCAAAGAACAAGGCGATGCCGTGCAGTTTGACTTCAACCACCCGTTGGCTAGTCAACCCGTTAGTTTTGAGGTTCAGGTAATAGGCGTTTTATGACTACTAAACCACAAGAAATACTGCTGGCCGAGCCGCGCGGCTTTTGCGCCGGTGTTGACCGCGCGATTGAAATCGTTGAGCGTGCGCTGACCAAATTTGGCGCGCCGATTTACGTGCGCCATGAGATTGTTCACAACACCTACGTCGTTAATGACCTGAAGGACAAAGGCGCGATTTTTATTGAAGAGCTCGACGACGTGCCGGCTGGCGCTACGCTGGTGTTCAGCGCGCACGGTGTGAGCAAGGCGATCCAACTCGAGGCAGAGCGGCGCGGTTTTCAGATCTTTGACGCCACCTGCCCGCTGGTGACCAAAGTCCATGTCGAAGTAGCCAAGCTGCACAAAGAAGGCTACGAGTTCATCATGATTGGCCACAAAGGCCACCCGGAAGTCGAAGGCACGATGGGCCAACTCGACAGCGGTATCCACCTGGTCGAAGACGTTGAGGACGTGGCCCGTATCGCGCCGCTGCAAACGCAGCTGCTGGCGGTTGTGACCCAAACCACCTTGAGCGTAGACGATGCGGCCGAGATCACCGCCGCTGTCAAAGCCCGGTTCCCGCTGGTGCGCAGCCCGAAAATGCAGGATATTTGCTATGCCACGCAAAACCGGCAAGATGCCGTCAAGGTCATGAGTGCGCAGGTAGACATCGTGATTGTGGTGGGCAGCCCCACCAGCTCTAACAGCAACCGTTTGGCAGAACTGGCCAACAAGCTGGGCACCACCGCCTACATGGTTGACGATGCCAGCGAGCTGCAAGAAAGCTGGTTTGACGGCATGGCCACGGTCGGCCTGACGGCTGGCGCATCGGCCCCTGAAGTCTTGGTTAAACAAGTCATTGACCGCATCAAGGCACTCGGCGCGGTTTCAATCCGCAAGATGGACGGCATTGAAGAAACCATCAAGTTCCCGCTGCCCAAGGGCTTGAAGCTGGACGCCCAAGGCCATGTGATGGATGTGGGCGACAGCCTGCTGCATCAATCGAGCTGATGCCCGGGCCCACACAACCGATGATTGATCGCTATCAAATAGAGAGCTGCTTGCGCTCTTTTAATAAGGGCTACAGCTACTTTATTCACCAAACACCGCTTTTTAAGCTGCCCGGCAAGGCGCTGGGTGTGGACTGCGCTGAAGTCTGGCTCAAGCTGGAGCATCTGCAAACCGGCGGCAGCTTTAAAGCGCGCGGCATGCTGAATCGCTTGCTGTCTAACCCGATTCCGGCCAGCGGCGTGATTGTCGCGTCTGGCGGCAATGCTGGCATTGCCACAGCAGCCGCAGCCCGGGCGTTGGGTGTGCCCTGTGAGGTCTTTGTACCGGAGGTGTCTAGCCTGGCCAAGCGCGCCAAACTGGCAGAACTTGGCGCAACCGTGGTGGTAACGGGGGCGGCTTATTCTGACGCGCTACAGGCCTGCTTGGCGCGCCAGCAGCAAACCGGTGCGCTGCTGACGCATGCCTATGACCAGCCGGAAGTGTTGGTCGGGGCAGGCACGCTGGCGTTAGAAATTGAAGAGCAGGGCGGTTTGCCTGATGCCGTGTTGGTCAGCGTCGGTGGCGGCGGGTTGATTGGCGGCATGGCCAGCTGGTTTGAGCAGCGTACGCGCGTGGTGGCACTGGAGCCCGAGCTGGCCCCCACGCTGTTCAAGGCGCGCGAGGCTGGCCAGCCGGTCGATGTTGCCGTTGGCGGCATTGCTGCAGATTCATTGGGTGCCAAGCGCATCGGCTCGCTGGCTTGGGCCGCAAACCAGGCCCATGTGCGCGATGCGCTGCTGCTGACTGACGCGTCGATTCGCGCCGCGCAGCTTTGGCTCTGGAAAGAACTCAAACTGGCAGTGGAGCCTGCAGCAGCGCTGCCGCTGGCGGCACTTCACAGCCATCGTTATGTGCCGCGTGCTGACGAGAAAATTTGCCTGATTATTTGCGGCGCCAACCTAGACCCGGCCACGCTGGCCTGAACCAGTTTTTAAAAAATAGAATTACGCCATGCTCGACATCAATCTGCTCCGCAAAGACCTGCCTTCGGCCATCAGCCGCCTTGAAACCCGCAAAAGCCCGCAAGCTTTTTTGAATGTCGAGGCCTTCACGGCGCTGGAGCTGGAGCGCAAAACCCTGCAAAGCCGCACCGAAGAGTTGCAGAATCTTCGCAACACGCTGTCTAAACAAATTGGGCAGCTCAAAGCCAAAGGTGAAGATGCCAGTGCGGCGATGGCGGAGGTCAGCAGTTCAAAAGCCGAGCTGGAAACATCCAGTGCGCGGCTCGAGCAGATTCAGCTGGAGCTGCAAGCGCTGCTGCTGGCGGTGCCCAACCTGCCGCATGACAGCGTGCCGCTGGGCAAAGGCGAAGAGGGCAACGTCGTGGTGCGTAGCTGGGGCACACCCAAGACCTATGGCTTTGAAGTCAAAGACCACGTCGATGTTGGCCAGCCGCTGGGGCTAGACTTTGAATTGGGTACCAAGCTCACTGGCTCGCGTTTTACTGTCATGCAGGGCGGGCTGGCACGTTTACACCGCGCTTTGGCAGCCTTCATGCTGGATGTGCAAACCCAAGAGCACGGCTACACCGAGTGCTATGTGCCGTACATCGTCAACGCAGATTCATTGCGCGGCACGGGGCAACTGCCCAAGTTTGAAGAGGATTTGTTTGCTGCAAAAAAGGGCGGGCAAGAGGGCGCGCTCGAAAATGCAGCGCTGTATTTGATTCCGACTTCCGAAGTGCCGCTGACCAACTTCGTGCGTGACGTCATCACGCCTGAGGCTGACTTGCCGCTCAAGTTCACCGCGCACACACCGTGCTTCCGCTCAGAAGCGGGCAGCTACGGCCGCGACACCCGCGGCATGATCCGCCAGCACCAGTTTGACAAGGTCGAGATGGTGCAAATCGTGCACCCTGAAAAAAGCTACGAAGCGCTGGAGGCCATGACAAGCCACGCCGAAGCAATTTTGCAAAAGTTGGGCCTGCCGTATCGCGTGATGCTGCTGTGTACCGGCGACATGGGTTTTGGCGCGACCAAAACCTATGACCTGGAGGTCTGGTTGCCTGCGCAAAACACCTACCGCGAGATCAGCTCGGTGTCTAACTGCGAAGCCTTTCAAGCCCGGCGCCTGCAAGCCCGGTTTAAAAACACGCAAGGCAAAAACGAGTTTGTCCACACGCTCAACGGCTCCGGCCTGGCTGTCGGGCGCACCTTGGTCGCGGTACTCGAAAATTATCAGCGCGAAGACGGCGGTATCGACATACCTGCTGTGCTCCAGCCTTACATGGGCGGCTTAACCAAACTGGTCTGATGACAGACGGGGTGCTCGGCTAGAATACGGGCTCGA
Source organism: Burkholderiales bacterium (assembly GCA_038204335.1). Classification (GTDB taxonomy): domain Bacteria; phylum Pseudomonadota; class Gammaproteobacteria; order Burkholderiales; family Burkholderiaceae_C; genus Polaromonas. The sequence goes on along the minus strand of JBBRDA010000013.1, from coordinate 31,096 downwards.
GCGGAAAGGTGGCAGAGTGGCCGAATGTACCTGACTCGAAATCAGGCGTACCGCAAGGTACCGTGGGTTCGAATCCCACCCTTTCCGCCAGCTTTTGCCACCCACTCGCCCTACGCGACTCCCGCATCATCAACGCGGGTCCGGGGACTTTTCAGTCATCCGTCGTTGATTCGGAATCAGGCGAGTCAGAGCCACGATATGCGAGGCGCCAGAAACACCCACGCCGAAAAGCGGGATCAGCGCCATCGGCAGCGTCGTCAACAATGCCATGCGCGGATCGTTCAGCAGCGTTAATGTCAGGCCCAAACCTACGGCACTGATGAAGTCGGCAAAGCCAAAGACGTGGATACGCCGATAAAGCTCGGGCGTGCGACCGCGCCATAGCAAGGTGGCCGCATAGAGGCCAGCAAGCAGATCGCCCACGCCAGCAATGATCCAGAACAGCGGCGGCAACTCTCCCTGCAGCCCGTACCAAAAGAACATCAATGCCGCAGGAATGCGCCAGATGTGCATCAACGTCAACCGGTGCAGGCCAATCGCGTCGATCGTGCGGCGCAGGGTTGCCCAGGTGAAGTACAGCCCAACCGGAACCCCAATTCCCAGCGCTACAAGCGCCGCGAAGCCAGGCATGAACACCCGGCCAAGGGCGGCAAGCAACCCACTTTGACTGGCGGCAATAACCGCAGCGAACCACAACGCAGCCAGTACAGCGGGGAGCATGAATGGCGTCGATTTTTCTGTGTTTTCAGGATGTGTCATAAAGCTTTCTTTCTATGTAAGTTGATATCAACGTTCTTAATCGGACAATAAAGGGGGTGGACGGTGCTCACACGATTCGGGACAGTTGGCCGCGCAGAGCGGCGACCCCGGTATTGCCGAGCTCCGCGGCAAGTTCTTTTTGTAGCGACTGCCACACAGCCATAGCCTGGGCCAACAGAGCCTGACCAGAGTCAGTCAAGGAGATGTCACGCACCCGTGCATCGGACTCGGAGACCAGTACTTCGACAAGCGCCTGGCGCTCCAGCGGCTTGAGCGCTGCGGTCAGTGTGGTGCGGTCCATCGCCAGGTGTTCTGCAAGCGTTCGCATGCCGGCAGGTTGCATGCCGGCTATGGCCGTCAGCATTGAAAACTGGCCGCTGGTCAAGTCCAGCGGGCGCATGGCTTCGTCGTAGCGGCGCGAGACGGCCCGCGCGGCGCGTTTGAGGCCAAGGCACAGGCAATCGGCGGACACTGTGCTGGGTGAGAGGGGTAAAACTGACGGCATGTCGCAACTATAGTTGATATCAACATTAATTGCAAATCGCCAAATTTAAACGCTGGTTTGCAGGGTCTGAAAAGACGCAATGGATACCGAATCAAAAAAGTGGTCTAACGGCAATAGGCAGGCATCGCACGTCAAAATTGAATGCCACTTCGATGTAATTACAAAAGGCCCTGCGTTCTTGCAAGGTGGCTGGCCTGCGAGCGGCTCTTGACGTTGAGTCGGCGAAACAGACGCCACAGGTGAACCTTGACGGTGTGCTCGCTGATTTGCAGAGTTTCGGCGATGTCGCGGTTGCTCTGGCCTTTGTCCAGCAAGATCAAAAGCTGCTTCTGGCGTTTGGAGAGCTTGCCATCGTAAGCGGGTGCTTCAGTATCAGATTCAAACTCTTCCGTTATAAAAGCCTTGATAACGTTAGCAATTTCTGTGGCCCCGACCGACTTTTCAAGAAAAGCGTCAGCACCTGCTTCTATCGATAGTTCTTCGTAGTCGTTGGCTGCTGCCGCCGTTAGCACCAGTATGGGTACTTCCGGGTACGTGCGTTTAAGTTCCCGGACGCCCGACACGCCGTTGGTGTCAGGCAACTTAAGGTCTAGGCAAATCAGCTGGGGCGAGCCATATTTTTCAACAGCTTGGGCAACCGTAGCGATCCGCCCCAGTTCAACCACTGACGTGTTCGGGCTCAATCGCCGAACCAGCATGGCGATGGCTTCACGCATCAGAGGATGGTCATCAATTACAAAAATACTCATGGAAATCAGGCTTTGCACCGACATTAAACAGTGAGCATAACCGCTTTGGAATTGACGAAATGTCAGAAATATCCACCAAAACCGGTAATAGTCGACGTTGGTCAGTCATTAATACTACATATTTTAAGTGGCAAGCTTGCACAGTAATATTTCTGTTACTTTATGTGCGGTTTGAGACATTGCCAGAATCTTGAAAAGTTTTCAGAAGCTGTTGTGTAAAGCCAGCACACGTGTCACCTCGGCCGAGGTGACATCTGGCATCAGATCTAACTGGTTCTGCAAATCAAGTGCAGCATCTGCACCTTGCTGCTGCAAAGTGGTCATGGCCAAGGCTGCATCTTTGGGCGTTGCGAAACCGCGGCTTTGCAGTAACAGTTTGCCCTCGGGGCTGAGCAGTTTGAAGTAAAACTTGCCATCGGCTTCACGGTACTGTTTAAAGCCTGACGGATGTTTTTTTGTGGCCTTTAGTTCGCTTGCTGGGGCTGTCGGCAGCGCCAGTTTGCGCAGACCAACCGCGTGGCGCAGCTCGCCCATGAAGGGGGCTGACAGAGCGGTGGCCTTGCTGGCACCGGCCTGCAAAATCGCCTCAATTTTTAATGGGTCAGCCATCAAAGCGTGATACTGCTCGCGCATCGGAGCGATGTCCTGGTCGATGCGTTCAAACAGCATTTGCTTGGCGTCGCCCCAAGCAATGCCATCGTCGTACGCGCGGCGCATGGCGGCGGTTTCCTCCGGGCTGGCAAATGCCTGATAAATCTGAAACAACGCCGAGCCGTCTGTTTGCTTGGCGACGCCTGGGGCGTTCGAGTCTGTGACGATGCCAGCAATGAGCTTTTTCAGCTGCGCGCGGGATGAAAAAAGCGGAATGGTGTTGTCGTAGCTCTTGCTCATTTTGCGGCCGTCCAGCCCTGGCAGGGTGGCGACGGATTCTTCAATCAAGGCTTCAGGCAACACCAGCAAATCACCATACAGGTGGTTAAACGCTTTGGCCATGTCGCGTGCCATTTCGATGTGCTGAATCTGGTCACGGCCAACCGGCACCTTGTGTGCCTTGAACATCAAAATATCAGCGCCCATCAACACCGGGTACATGAACAGCCCAGCCGTTACGTCAGCATCTGCATCCACCCCGGCAGCCGTGTTCTTATCAACTTGGGCCTTGTAGGCGTGCGCGCGGTTGAGCACGCCTTTGCCCAAAACACAGGTTAAAAACCAGGTCAACTCAGGGATTTGCGCAATGTCTGACTGGCGGTAAAACGTGACGCGCTCAGGGTCTAGGCCGGCTGCGAGCCAACTGGCGGCGATCTCCAGTGTGGACTGCTGGATGCGCGCGGGCTCGTCCGTTTTAATCAGCGCGTGATAGTCCGCTAAAAAATAAAAACTCTGCGCATTGGCGCCTTTGCTGGCAGCGACCGATGGGCGAATCGAGCCCACGTAGTTACCCAAATGCGGTGTGCCAGAGGTGGTAATGCCAGTCAAATAGCGAAGTGGGGTTGTTGCTTGCATGAGGGTTTAAAAGTCAGATTAGCGCAGCAACATGGCCACGGGTGCAATAAAAATGTTCAGCAATCGGTAGGACAGCGCCATCATGGGCTCCATCCAAAGCGGGCCAAACACTTTGAAAACAATCAAGCCGAGCACGATGAAAAAGCCAAACGGTTCAATGCGGTCTAGATACTGCCCATATTTCCAGGGCAGCAAGCCCACCGCGACGCGGCCGCCATCGAGCGGCGGCAGCGGAAACAAATTGAGCACCGCCAGAGCCAAATTCACCACGACACCTGCCTTGGCCATTTGCAGGAAAAAATCGTCGGTTCCATCGCCGCTGTTCAGGACGACAAACATCACCGCCCAAAACAGGGCCTGCGCAAAGTTAATCCCGGGCCCGGCGAGCGCGACCCAAATCATGTCGCGCTTGGGGTTGCGCAGGTTGCCAAAACGCACCGGCACAGGTTTGGCGTAACCCAAAATAAAGGGACCGCCAGGTATGGCAAAGGTCGCCAGATACATCATGGCGGGCATCAGAATCGTGCCGACCGGATCGATATGTTTGAGCGGGTTGAGTGTGACTCTGCCCAAAACCCAAGCCGTGTCGTCGCCAAAATAGCGGGCGACATAGCCGTGGGCTGCTTCGTGCAGCGTGATGGCAAATAGCACCGGCAGGGCATAAATGGCAACGGTTTGAATGATGTTTGCAATGTCCATCGCTCGATTATCTCAGTCAGACCTGCAGGCCAAGCACATCGATGTCACCCCGCCCGAGGCGAATGACAATCGCTTCTCCGCCATCGGCCATTGGCGTCAAGTCAATGACTGTGCTGGGCTGCAAATGACAGGGGCCGGCGTCCAGCACAGCGGCCAAGTCGTGTTCCATCAAGTCGCGGATGTCGTTGGCATCATTGAGCGACTCGGTTTGACCTCGTGGAATCAAGGTGGCGGCCAGCAGCGGCGCGCCGTGCAGCTCTAACAAGGCTTGTAAGGTTTTATGCTCGGGCACGCGCAGGCCAATGGTTTTGCGGGACGGGTGGCTGAGGCGGCGCGGAACTTCTTTGCTGGCTTCCAGAATAAAAGTGTAGGGCCCCGGCGTTGCAGCTTTGAGTAAACGGAACTGCTTGTTGTCTACCCGCGCATAGACGCTGAGTTCTGACAAGTCGCGGCACAGCAGCGTCAGGTGGTGTTTGTCGTCTACACCCCGGATGCGGCGCAGGTTGTCTGCGGCAGCCTTATCGTCCAAGTGGCACACCAAGGCATAACTCGAATCAGTAGGGACTGCGGCAACGCCACCCTTTGCTAGCAGCGCGACGGTTTGCTTGAGCAGTCGAGGCTGCGGGTTTTCAGGATGAACTTGAAAAAACTGGGCCATGGTCTTGTTGGGGTGTTGACTTCAGGAATCTGCGGGTTCTACCAACATCTTGCTCTCCCGCACCACCAGCCAGGCCCCTAGAGCCCCGCAAAGGGCAATCATGCCCATCCCTAAAAAGGCGAAGCCGTCCGGTAAATGCGAAAAAACCAGCCAGCCGCCTATCATGGCAAAACCAATTTGGGTGTACATATAAGGCGTGATGGTTGACGCAGGTGCCCGCTGGTAGCTCAATATCAGCAAAAAGTGGCCAACGGCGCCAAGCACCCCGACCAGCGCAATCCACCACCATGTTTGGCTGGAAGGCAATTCTTGCCAGACGAAGGGCAGCCCCAGTGCGCAAACCAGCGAGCCCACCCAGCCGGTGTACAGGTGCATGGTGGCGGGGTCTTCGGTTTTTGCCAGCTTGCTGGTCAGGGTTTGAAACCATGCCATGAAAAACGCCAGGCAGATCGGCAGCAGCGTGTACCACTCGAAGGTGCTAGCGCCGGGCCGGATGATGATCAGCGTGCCAACAAAGCCGCCGACCACCAGCGCCCAGCGCAGTTTGGATACTTTTTCTCCCAGTACGGTGGCGGCCAGCAGGGTGATGATGAGGGGCGCAGTCATCACAATGGCCGTGAACTCACCGACCGGCATAAAACGCAGACTTAAAAAAGCCAAAAAACTCGTGCTCACCAGCAGCACACCGCGCAGTATCTGAAACTTGGGGTGGGCTGTGCGCAGAACTTGCCGGCCGCGCAGAGGCAGGACCACCGCGGTCGTCAGGACTGCCTGAACGGTATAGCGAAACCAGATGGCCATGAACACTGGCACGCTGGTGCTGACGTATTTGGTGTTGTTGTCCAGCGTAGCAAAGCAGATCATGGCGACTATCGCTAGAAAAATACCCACCAGTGTGGTGCCCGCTTTGCCAGCGCCTACAGGCATGCCACTCACTGAATGCGGTCCGCCAGTAGTTCCCAAACGGGCGTTAACTCGCCTGGCAAAAACGGCAGCGTCCCAAGGTCCGTGCGGCTTTCTTCAGGGCTGTGAAAGTCACTGCCGCGCGAAGCTGCCAAACCAAACTCTTTGGCTGTGTCGGCGTACTTCACGTATTCAGCCGCGGTGTGGCTGCCGGTGACGACTTCTACACCGCGCCCGCCATGCGCTTTGAATTCTGTGAACAGGGCGTACTCTTCGTTCGGTGTAAATTTGTAGCGGGCCGGGTGGGCAATGATGGCCAGGCCTTTGGCGCCAGTGATCCAGCCTACCGCGTCTTTGAGACTGGCCCAGCGGTGCGGCACATAGCCGGGCTTGCCCTCAGTCAGATACTTGCGAAAGACCTCATTGGTCTCGCTGCACACGCCGCTTTCAACCAAAAAGCGGGCGAAGTGGGTGCGGGAAATCAACTCTGGGTTGCCCACAAATTTAAGTGCGCCCTCAAAAGCGCCTTTGATGCCCACTTTGGCCAAGCCGTCAGACATTTCCATTGCCCGTTGCTCGCGACCACCGCGCGTCGCTCTCAGGCCCTGCGCCATGGCCGCATCATCTGCATCAAACCCCAACCCCACAATGTGAACGGTTTCGTTGGCAAAGGTGACGGATATCTCAGTGCCTGTCAGGTACTTCAACCCTTGGGCTTTGGCCGCCGCAGCCGCCCGCTTTTGCCCACCAATTTCGTCATGATCGGTCAGTGCCCACAACTCAACACCGTTGGTTTTAGCGCGTTCTGCCAACACTTCGGGTGTCAAGGTCCCGTCAGAGACCACCGAGTGGCAGTGCAAGTCGGCGTTGAGGATAGACGCTGTGGAAAGGGGGGTAGTCATAGTCACCGCATCATTTTAGGCTTTGCAACATCACCATGCCGTCAGCCTGCACAATGGCATTTTGACGTCACAAGGAAAACGCCATGATTGTTGTCCACCACCTGAACAATTCCCGCTCGCAGCGTGTGCTGTGGTTGCTTGAAGAACTGGGTGTGCCGTATGAGATCAAGCGCTACCAGCGCGATGCCAAAACCATGCTGGCCCCGCCTGAACTGCGCGCCGTTCATCCGCTGGGCAAATCGCCGGTGCTGACCGACAGCAAGCTCACGCTGGCTGAATCAGGCGCGATTGTGGAATATCTGGTGGAGATGTATGGCAACGCCGAGTCTTGCGCTGTGCTGTCGCCTGCGCACGGCACGCCTGAATATCTGCGCTACCGCTACTGGCTGCACTACGCCGAAGGCTCGATGATGTCGCCGCTGCTGCTCAAACTGGTCTTTGACAAGATTGAGACGACGCCCATGCCGTTTTTCGTCAAACCGATAGCCAAAGCCATCTCAAGCCAAGCCAAAAGCAGTTTCATCATGCCGCAAATCAATACCCATCTGGACTACCTAGAGGCTGAACTGGGCAAAAGCACATGGTTTGTGGGCGACGAATTCACGGCTGCTGACGTGCAATTGAGCTTTCCCATCGAGGCGGCAGCCGCACGCGGCGGGCTCAACGCCAGCCGTCCCCGGCTGATGGACTATTTGGAGCGCATCCATGCCCGGCCTGCGTACCAGCGTGCGGTTGAGCGAGGTGGTGAGTATGAGCTGATGAGTTGATAGCCTATTTTGCTATTTATTTAGGAGCTGCTTGCGCCCGTATTTATTGGGCTAGAGGCTGATTTAACATCTTAAAATATGGGGAAATCGCTCAAAATTAGCAAAATTTAGGTACCAACCACCCCACCCACAAACGGATTCAGAATCCGCACGCCACCGATCATTTCCCCGGCGTTCATATCTTCTGAATACAGCACAGTGCAGCCGCTGGTTTGGGCTGCGGCTACTACCAGCGCATCGTAGTAACTCAGTGACCGGGTTTGATGCAGGTCTAGCGCGGCTTCGATGATGCTGGGCGTGACTTGTACGACTTCAAACTGCTGCCAAAAGTGCAGTTGCTGACGAATGTCGGCATGCGGTAGCCGCAATTTATTTAGCGCCACGTTGCAGTATTCATTCAGCACTTGTGTAGACAGCACGCCTGTGTAGTTGATGCGCAATTGCTTGAGCAGCGTTAGTGCAGTGCGTTGCTTGGCCGCTTGGTCGCCGCTGTCGGCGTAGACCAGCAGGTTGGTATCGATAAAGCAGCGTGCTTTGGCATCTGGGGTGAACGGTTCAAGCGGAGCGGGTGTCCTAGCGACCTTTTTAACGCCGGGCATTGGCCTCTTCCCGATTGAACTGCCAACCATTTAATCGACCTTTGGTTTGCAAGCAGCGCTGCTCAAATTCGTCCCATTCTTGCAAACTGCGCGTGCTGCCCGCTAGCTGCTCCAGGTAGTCGCGCACGGCTTGGTTCAGGCTTTTGCCCATTTTGCGGGCCGCTTCGCGTGCGCTATCAGCTACTCGCTCTTCGATGGATAGTGTGATGTTCATAGAAAACTCCGAAATTTACACATATTATGTGCGGAATTTAATTGGTTGGCAACTGGATATTGTTGCCGGATCAATCGAAAGTTTGCTATTTATTCAGGAGCTGCTTGCGCCCGAATTCATTGGGCTAGAGTCCAATTTAAGACCTGAAAATACCCAATAACAGCGAAAAATCGGCTCAAAACCACCTAAAACGCTAAATCTCCGCCGCCTCGACCAAAAATCGCACCCGCCGCACCCCTTGCCATTCGTCAGCATCTAGACGGAAGGCCAGCGTCACCTTGGCGGGCAGCGGTTCGGTATGGCCAAACCAAATGCCGTCAACGGGTTGGCCTTGGTGTTTGAGTTTAAGTGCCAAGTGCTTTTCACCCACCAAGCGTTGGGATACGACTTCGAGCTCTTCGCTAAACGTCGGTGCGGCAAAGCCTTGGCCCCAGACCTCCTTGTGCAACGTGTCGACCATGTCGGTGCGGCGGTATTCAGCGGCCAGCGGGCCATCGGTGTCAATGCGGCGCGTCAGCGTTGCGGCATCCAGCCATTCGCGTGCCACTTGCTGCAAGGTGTGCTCAAACAGTTCAAAGTTTTTTTCTTCTATCGTGCAGCCCGCTGCCATGGCGTGGCCGCCAAACTTAAGGAGCACGCCGGGCTGCCGTTTGGCGACCAAATCAAGCGCATCACGCAGGTGAAAGCCGGCAATCGACCGGCCAGAGCCTTTGATCTCATGTGATTTGCCTTCGGCTTGACTGGCGGCAAATACAAAGGTGGGGCGATGCAATTTGTCTTTGATGCGAGACGCCACGATGCCGACCACGCCTTCGTGAAAGCTGGGCTCATAGATCGCTATCGCTGGGGGCGGTTCGTCATCTAGATCAATCATTGCGTCGGCAGCCAACTGGGCTTGCTCGCGCATATCGGCTTCAATGCCCTTCCGCTCACGGTTTATGCCGTCCAGTGTTTTAGCCAGTTCATCGGCTCTGCCTGCGTCATCAGTCAGCAGGCATTCAATGCCTAATGTCATGTCGGCCAAGCGACCTGCGGCATTGATGCGGGGGCCCAGGGCAAAGCCAAAGTCGAAGGTGGTGGCGACAGTCGCTTTGCGGCCAGCAGCGGTAAAAAGACTGGCCAACCCAGCAGGTAAGTGGCCACTTCGGATGCGCTTGAGCCCTTGTGCAACCAAGCGGCGATTATTGGCGTCTAACCTGACGACATCGGCCACCGTGCCCAGCGCAACCAGCGGCAGTAGGGTGTCAACTTTGGGCTGGTTTTGCGCTGTAAACGCACCGCGTTCCCGCAGCTCCGCCCGCAGCGCCAGCAGCACATAAAACATCACGCCGACCCCGGCGATGGACTTGCTTTCAAATTGGCAACCGGGTTGATTCGGGTTGACGATGACATCGGCGTTAGGCAGCCCAATCGTTCCATCCGCGTTGTTCATCAGGGCAGGCAAGTGGTGATCCGTCACCAGCACCTGCATACCGAGTGCTTTGGCGCGCGCAACGCCGTCAAAGCTGGCAATACCGTTGTCAACGGTGACCAGCACGTCAGCCCCGCTGGCTTTGACGCGCTCGGCAATTGGTGCCGTCAGTCCGTAGCCGTCTACCACCCGGTCGGGGACAAGGTAAGTGATTTTTTTTGCACCAAGTAAGCTGAGCCCGCGCATGGCCACAGCACAGGCCGTCGCCCCGTCGCAGTCGTAATCGGCGACGATGCAAATATGTTGGTTTTTACCAATCGCGTCGGCCAGTAAAACCGCTGCTTCTTTGGCTCCCAGCAACGTTGTTGGGCTGAGCAAGCGCACCAAGCCTTCATCCAGCTCATCGGCCGTGCGCACGCCGCGTGCTGCATAAAGCTGAGCCAGCAGCGGATGCACTCCCGCTTGCTGCAAGGCCCAGGCTGCCCGGGGCGGGATATCTCTGACATGAATCTTCATCGTGCTCTAACTTTTATAACTGCTTGAGCAGGTTAACTGGATTCTGGGGGCTCAGAGCGGCTTTGATGCCGGCCAAAAACCCATGTTGTGTTGTCTCAAACGTCATGGCATTGCTCTCGCCACACAGGCTCAAGCGCACCGTCTGACCGCCTTTTTGCTGCGCTAAAAACTGCGATATGGCGCCGGCTTCGAGTTGCACCCAAGCCTCGCGGTAGGCTGACCCATCGTTCGTGAAGGCTGCATGGGTCAAGCTGGTGTTGGTCATAACGTTTGGGTTGCCAGTGACTGCGTCTTTCAATGCACCCGAGCCGCTGACCCAAAACGAGTTCACGCTTGGCTTGCCGTTGGCTGCGCGGTGATCGTTGACAGGGTGGGTGTACAGCAGCATCTGCATCTCGTTTTGTAATAACTTAATGGCTTTAGAAGCGGGCAACCACCTGTCGACATTGCGGCCCATCACCCTGTCTAGCGACGCGGTCGGCAAAGTGCGAAACACCTCGCCTTTGGCCAACCAGCGAGCAGGCTGCAAGTACTGCAGCGTGATGCCTTCAGTCGCAAAGTACGGCTGCATGGCGGCCAGCAGCGTGGTTGACTCGGTCTCGGTCATGCCAAGCGTTGCTGGGTCGGTCAAGGTGGCGTGCTCACGGCCCATGGCCCAGTGGCATGGCGTGATGAGCGCCCAAGCTTGTTCGGGAGTTCCATTGGCCTCGAACGCAGCCCAAGGAATCAAACCATCGGCACTGGGCGCCAAGCCCAAGGCCTTGGCCAGAACCCGCTCATGCGGTGGTGACAAGCTGTCTGCCGGGCCGCTATCGTTAGCGATGAGCTTCATGCCTCGCAGCAATTGGTTGAGATTTTTAAACTCTAATGATGTAACAACCTGCAGCCAGTCGTCATCGCTGCATTGGGCAAAGGGAACGATCAGGTGGGGTGCAGAGTCTGTAGGCATGTCCTATTGTCCGGGATGCCACAATTGAGAGCTATGCAATTACCTTATGAGCTGGTTTTAGGCTGGCGTTACACGCGCGCCGGCCGCGCTACGCGGCGCAACGGTTTTATCTCGTTTATCTCTGGCGTGTCAATGTTGGGTATCGCGCTCGGTGTGGCCGCGCTGATTATTGTTCTCAGCGTGATGAACGGTTTTCAAAAAGAAGTACGCGACCGCATGCTGGGCGTGATCTCCCACATTGAGGTGTTTGCGCCCAACGGCGCAGCATTGCCCGACCCACAAAAGACGCTTGCAGAGATCAAAGCCAATAAAAATGTCGTGGGCGCTGCTACTTTTATAGCTGCTCAAGCCTTGTTGGCCAGAGGCGAGGATATGAAAGGCACGCTGGTGCGGGGCATTGATCCGGCGCTAGAGGGCCAAGTCACTGATTTGGCGGCCAGCTCTGGCCCCACGCTGTCAAAGTTAATACCCGGTGAATTTGGCGTGGTACTAGGCGGCGAACTGGCCCGTGCCATGGGCGTGCGAGAGGGTGACACCGTCACGCTGATTGCTCCCAGCGGGCAGGTCACGCCGGCAGGCGTCGTGCCGCGTCTTAAGCAGATGAAAGTCGTGGGTACCTTTGATTCCGGCCACTATGAATACGATTCGGCACTGGTGATGCTGCACCAGGACGATGCCGCCAAAATCTTCAGACTTGAAGGGCCAACAGGTATCCGCATCAAACTCAAGGACTTGCACCAGGCGCGGGAGGTGGCTCTTGAGTTGTCGCGCAGCTTGAGCGGTGACTTGCTGATTCGCGACTGGACGCGGCAAAACAAAACCTGGTTTGCTGCCGTGCAGCTTGAAAAACGCATGATGTTCATCATCCTCACGCTGATCGTGGCGGTGGCTGCGTTTAACTTGGTGTCAACGCTGGTCATGACCGTGACCGACAAGCGCGCTGACATCGCTATTTTGCGTACGCTGGGTGCGAGCCCAAAAAGCATCATGGGCATTTTTGTGGTGCAGGGCGCGATGGTGGGTGTGATTGGCACACTGGCGGGTTTGCTGCTGGGCTTGGGCATTGCCTTCAATATTGACGTGCTGGTGCCGGCGCTGGAAAGGCTGCTGAACGCCAGCTTTCTGCCCAAAGACATCTACCTCATCAGCCGGATGCCGAGTGAGCCGCAATATGCCGACATCATGCCGATTGCAGTGATTGCCTTGATACTGGCTTTTTTGGCCACGCTGTACCCGAGCTGGCGAGCCAGCAGAGTCAACCCTGCTGAGGCACTCAGATATGAATGACGTTGTCCTTCAAGCTACTGGCCTGACCAAGCGCTTCATCGAGGGCCGGCTTGATGTCACGGTGCTACGCGGCGTTGATTTGCAAGTCAATAAAGGCGACACCATCGCCATCGTCGGCGCATCCGGCTCTGGCAAAAGCACGCTGCTGCACCTGATGGGCGGACTGGACGCGCCCACCAGCGGGCAAGTGGTGCTTAAGGGGCAAGATTTGTCAACGCTGTCTGCCGATGTGCAGGGTCAATTGCGCAATCAGTATCTTGGTTTTGTGTACCAGTTTCACCATTTGCTTCCCGAATTCAGCGCGCTCGATAACGTTGCCATGCCCCTGTGGATTCGGCGGATGGCCCCCGATTTATGTGCACAAGCAGCTACTGAAATACTAGCGAAAGTCGGTTTGAAGGAACGCCTGCACCACCGCCCGGCCGAGCTGTCGGGCGGCGAGCGTCAGCGCGTGGCGATTGCCCGTGCGTTGGTCGCCAAACCCGCCTGCGTGCTGGCCGATGAGCCCACCGGTAACCTTGACCGATCTACCGCAGAAGGCGTTTTTGAACTCATGCTGCAATTGGCCAGAGACCAAGGCACGGCATTTATCATGGTCACGCATGATGAGTCGCTGGCTGCGCGGTGTGCGCGGCGCTACCGGCTGGTTGAGGGGCAATTGTCGGAAATAAACGCGTAGCTGGCCGGCTCTCCAACTCCTAATGAAGACTGTTTTGTCGCGTCACTTGACTTGTTGCTAATCTGATAAAATGATTTTCAGATTTTTGGAGTTTGTATATGAGTGTTGTTGCATTGACAGTCACCGAATTTTCACGCGGCTTATCAGATTTTTTAAGCCAAGTGCAGTACCAAGGCCAGTCGCTGGACATTCAGCGTGGCAAGAAGGTTGTTGCGCGCGTGTTGCCTGCGATGGCCAGCAGTGGCTTCCCGATTGATCAGCTCGACAGCGCTCTGGCGAAAGGCCCGCAGCTCAAAGCATCTGAGCGGCTAGCCATGGCTGAAGATGTTCGCAGTGTGCGCAGTCGCCTTAAAACCAAGAGTGACCCATGGGCCTTGTAATTGATTCTGATGTTTGGATATTGGCTGAACGATCTGGCGGAAAGCTTGATCTGGCTCGTTGGTCTGGATATGGTGGCGCTTACATGAGCGCAATTACAGCCAGCGAATTACTTGTGGGTGTTGAGCGCGCCAGTACTGCGCAGCGCAAAGCGCAACGAGGCGCGTTTGTCGAAAACCTGCTGTCTATGATTCCAGTACTAGATTTTTCAATGCCTGTTGTGCGTACACATGCTCGCTTGGTGGCTGCGTTGTCTAAAAATGTCACGGCTGGTGCACACGACGCAATGATCGCTGCGACAGCAATACATCACGGGTACGCTTTGCTGACGCGCAATGTTGCTGATTTCAAGATTTTTGCAGGCCTGAAGGTCGAGGCCTTTCAAGTGTGACTGACCACTACACCGTTCTAGGTCTGAACAGCGCCGCCACTCTTGTTGAGATTAAAAAAGCATTTCGCCAGAAAGCGTCGTTTTACCACCCGGACCGAAATACTGCCGACGATGCAGCCACCCGATTTAGGCAGGTGCAGGAGGCTTACGACGTGCTGTCCGATGCTGACAAGCGCCAAGCCTACGATGACAACCGACGCCGCAGTTTGCTAGACAACCCGCTCCAGACGGCGCAGGAGATTTGGCAGACTTATTTCAAGTCAATCGTATCGTGACCGGTTTTCTTTTCTCTTTTGGCCTCATGTAGGCAGCAACTATGACTATTTCCCCCTTTTTTACAGACCTGCGCTCGGCCTACCAGGCTGAACTTGACGACCTGACCTTTGATTCAGAAGGCAAGGACGTGCTGGTGCGCCGACTGGCCGACAAGCGCAGTGAGATTGATTTTCTGGTCAAGATGATGGAACTTAGCCCCGAGATGGTGGCTGTGGTTTTTCATCGGGCGTTCGCGTTTAGGTTGCCTGCCGTGATGGACGATTTACTCAGCTTTGAAGCCGACGAGTTACCCGATTGGAGCGGTCTGGCCTCAGACATCTCAATCGCAGCATGGGCGCAAGATCTGGCCGACAAGGTCTTGGCCGAGCCTGGCGGCGAATGGTTTCTGACGGTGGCTGCTGGCCTGGAATACATGGCTGGAAAACCGGTGGCGCAGGCAGCGCAGGAAGACGATGAGGAGTCTGATGATGAAGAGGAATTCGAAGGCGACGCTGAAGAGCGTGCAGACGCAAAAGCCAGAAAAGAAGCGGGCGACGACTGGATGGTGGATCAAGGCTTTGACCGCAAGGAATAGCTGGAGTCACCGTAAATCCGATTATCGGGGCGCATGGCGGCGTTGCGCGGTGCTCGGAATCCTCATGCACCCGAGTGCATTCCGGTGTCCTGTGCGCCGTGCGCCTTGCCCTGCATCCCGATAATCGAATTTCTGGTAGCTCCAGAGGAAGCTAAAAATGAGCACTTCTACAAATAATTTGGCTCTGATCACCAAAACCCAAACGCTGATTGCCGCAGGCGATATCGTCGGTGCTGAAGGCGCATTGGTCGAGTTGGCCGATGCCGAGGGCGATGCCGCACTGATGGTGGTACTGGAGCAACTCCCCGCCAAAGATGTGCTGGCCATCATCCGCGAATACGACAACTCCAAAGAGTCCGTCATCAATTTACTGGTGACGCCCGAGCAGTTTGCACGCGCCGTGGTGATTGAAAAGCAATACAAGGACTTGACGCGTACGCACCTGCGCGGCATGGTCAATTCCATTATTTTCAGGGATGCTGCTGACCCGCTGGCTTTTTTGACGGCGATTGGCGACTTGGAAGGGGGCAGTGATGCGCTGGCGGATTACTTTTCTGAAAAGTGGAGTCGCGTTGAAGCATTTGCCCGCACGGGGTCGTTTGATGCCGTGGAAGACCATGGCGAGATGCTGTCGCAAGACGAGCTACTCGCCAAGGCCTATGAAAAGCCTAAGTTAGAGCAAGATGAGGTGGCCGACCAAGACTGGATGCAACTGGCCTGGCTGCTGCGCTATGAATTGCCAGACTTGTTCATCGAAATGCTGATGGTGTTGCGTGCCAAGGCCAGTGCTTTTGATGCCGGCTTTGGTGACGATGAAGCACTGGAAGAGGACGACGGAAAAGTCGAGACCGGTGATACTGACCGCGGCAAAGCGACACCCGCCAAACGTGATTCTGACGAAGAGTCGGCGATCTAGGCTTGGCCATGTCGATACAACCCGATTCAGGCGCTGAGCTTTCAAAAAATGTATCGTTGTACGATGCGCGGCCGTTTTTCGAAAAGGCGCTGCAATACGGCATTCAGCACAAGATCATCGACAACCAAAAACTTGATTCGATTCAAGCAGACGCGCCCAAAGGCATGGTGCAAATTGCGCGCTACTTTGGCACTGAGTTTTTACGCCCCGAGCTTGAAAAAGCCAAAGACCGGATGGTCAATTTGGTGAGCCTGTACTTGGAAAGTAGTTGCGATGGTGACTTGCGGTCGGCGGCTGAGTCGCTGCAAGACCATTCCTTTTTGTCGCGTTCCAAAGGCGGCTCGGACATGCTCAAGGCCATGATCGCGATGCCGCAAAACAGTCACTTTGGTATGAATGAGTCGGGCGGCTTTACCGACGACCATATCCCGCAACTGGCCAAATGGTCGATGTGTAGCCTGGCTGATTACCAGGCTGAGTTGGCTAAGCGCCAGC
This sequence comes from Burkholderiales bacterium, assembly GCA_038204335.1. Lineage (GTDB taxonomy): Bacteria > Pseudomonadota > Gammaproteobacteria > Burkholderiales > Burkholderiaceae_C > Polaromonas. Next base: position 14,963 of record JBBRDA010000013.1, on the reverse strand, counting down.
AGGTGGCGCTGGTCATTGATGCCGCCATCTGGTTTGCCAATGAGCTGGGCCTCGATGCTGACGACCTCGAGGAAGCAGGCAAGGACGCAGAAGCCGTGATTCGCACCAGCTTGCTCGTTTTGACCTGCCGGGGCACCAAGCTCCCTGAATGGGTGGGCTTTGACAAAATGATTACTGGTTTGCGCGCCAAGTTTGGCGGTCAACCATCAGACTTCAAACTCACCGTGCCCAAGAAGCTGCCGCTTGAGTTTCACGAACTGGCTGCTGCGGTGCTGCAGTCCATCATGAAGGACAAGCTGAAGATACTGGACGCCAAATTGCCTGCCCGTCGCCTGTTCGACCAAACCCCCGCGTTTATGGGACGGTATTTTTGGCGGGAAGACGGCTTAAGCGAAGTCGATCACCATGACCGGACCGTTTCAAATGACTGGGCCAAAACCACAGGCGGCCACACGGACGACGGTTCTTTGTTAACCCTGTTTTTCTGTCTGGCAGCACATGCGGCACCTAAAACCATTTTGAGTGAAAAAAGTGCCACCACGTTGATCCGCAAGATTCAAAAAGCAGGCTTCAAACCCGAAGCAGCTACGGACTACATTTGGGCTCACGCACCCGCGCAGCATCAAAGTGACTATGCGCAGTTGTGGTCAAACTTTGTGGAAGAGGCCAAGGGGCTGATTAAAAGCGATGCGGTGGGCGCTTTGGACGATGCTTTGGCTTTGCTGCGCCGTGAATGCAATATCAAGCCGGCCTAAAGAATCCGATTGAACCAGGCCAATGACAGGCCTGCCGAAAGCAAGGCAAACGCCGCTGCAACCAGCGCCAGCAAGCCAGAAATTTCAGTTTCTTTTTTCACCACCGTCAGGCGCGAGCTGAGCGACTCGTAAACCTTTTTCAGGTCTGCTGCTGTGCCCGCATAAAAGTACTCGGCTTGGGTGTTACGGGCAATGCCCTTGAGCGTTTCTTCGTCAAGCCTGACGCGCATGGACCAGCCTTCAAAACCGATCGTCTCCCCTTCTACCGTACCTACGCCCACGGTGTAAATGCGTACCCCCCGGTCGGCGGCAGCCCTGGCTGCGTCCATCGAGTCAACGCCCGTGGTGCGCTGGCCGTCTGTTAGCAAAATAATAGCTGCCGATGCATAGGAGCCGGGCGCAACGGGCACAAAAGGTTTCTTTTCTTTGCCGTCTTTGCCGATGGCTGGCTGCTGGTCAATGGCGACGCCACGCTGGCGGTCGCGGCCTGCCTGCATGGATTGGATGTCGATGCCCGCGTCCGGGAACAGCTCAGCCAGCGACACCACAATGCCGTTGCCAATGGCGGTGCCACGCTGCAACTGAAATTTGTCGATGGCCGCGACCAGATCTTCCCGACTCAACGTAGGCGGCTGGACCACTGACGCCGTACCGGCAAAGGCAACAATGCCAACCCTGACATTGCGCGGCAGCTCAGCCAAAAATGCTTTCGCCGCGTCCTGCGAGGCGACCAGCCGATTCGGTTTGACATCGGTGGCCCGCATACTGCCCGACACATCCATGGCCAGCATGATGGTTTGCTGGTCAGATGGCAGCGTGATGACGGCAAATGGCCGGCTGGACGCCACCAACATGGCGGCCAGCGAGAGCAAAAACAGCAGCGGCGGAACGTGCCTGCGAAAACTCTGACCTTTGCCCAGAGCCTCGCGTACGATGGACAGGCTGGCATAGCGCAAAGCCATTTTCTTTTTACGACGCAGCAGCCAGACGTAAAGCAGCACGAGCAACGGCAACACCAGCAGCAGCCAGAGAAATTCAGGCCATAAAAATGTCATGGGTGGGGATGTCATGGATTTATCCTTGATGTCTCTTCAGGCTGCACGCATCAAATGCGCAGGCAGCGCGCTACCAGCAGAAACTCTGGCGCGGCGTTTGCGTAAATCTGTAAAGCGCATCAACGCTTCCACCAGGTCGCCGTCGGTTGACAGCTCCAGCGTGTCCACACCCGCTTTGGTGAGCGACTGCCGCAGATCAGCTTCCCGTTGCGCAGCAATGCGCGCAAAGCGTTTGCGAAAACCGGCATCGTGGGTGTCAACCAGCAATTGTTCGCCTGTTTCAGCGTCGGTGATGGGGATCAATCCCAGATCAGGCAGGTCAAGCTCCATCGGGTCGACCAAGCGTACGGCCACCACCTCATGCCGCTGCGCCAGCATGCCGAGCGGCTTTTCCCAACCGGTTTCGCTGATGAAGTCGGACACCACAAAAAGGGTCGAGCGGCGGCGGATTTGCCTGGCGGCAGAATCCAGCAGCTCCTGCAGCCGGGTAGGGCCTGCCTGCGCTGCATCAGGCCGCATTTGCAGCGTGTGCAGCAGTTGCAAAACATGATGTCTGCCGCCCCGCGCAGGGATGACAGCATCGACCCCCGAGCCATACAGCATGGCCCCAATGCGGTTGCCGTGTCGGGTCAGCATGCGAGCCAGCACTGCTACAAATTCAGCAGACAAGCCCCGCTTGCGTTGCTCGCCCGAGCCAAAGTCCATCGACGGGCTCAGGTCAAGCAAAAACCAGGCGCTCATTTCGCGGTCTTCGGTAAAAACGCGTACATGGGGCTGCTGCAAGCGGGCGGTCACGTTCCAGTCAATATGCCGCACATCGTCGTGGTGCTGGTATTCGCGCAGGTCAGCCAGGTCCATGCCCGTGCCGCGCAGCAATGTGCGGTAGTCGCCTTGCAGCAGGCCGTCGAGCCGGCGCAACACCGTCCACTCAAGGCGGCGCAGCAGTTGTTCAGCGCTGCCTTGCGTGCTGATCATCGAGTCACCCCGCCAATTGTCTTATTCAAGCAGGGGCCGCGGAACCGGCTTTGCCGGGCCGCAGGCGCAGCCGCCCCCTCGGGGGGCTGAGAGTTACACGAAGTGAACGAACGTGGGGGCGTCATTGTTAGGCTGCAAGCGGCTCATGGGCTAACGGTTTTGCCGGTTGCGGAATTTTGGCCATGATCTTGCCGATGACGGTATCGGCGCTCAGGCCCTCAGACAAAGCCTCGTACGACAGCACCAGGCGGTGCCGCAAAACATCCGGCACCAGATCGGTCATATCCTCAGGCAGCGCATAGCTGCGGCCGCGCAGCATGGCCAACGCACGGGCGCCTTCAGTCAAATTGATGGTCGCGCGCGGGCTGGCACCAAATGTGATGAAACGCGCAAACTCTTTCATGCCGTGCTTTTCAGGGTAGCGGGTGGCAGACACCAATTTGACCGCGTATTGCACCAATGACGGGTCCACATAAACCTTGCGGCATTCGGCTTGCAGCGCTGCCAGTTGCTCGGTGGTGGCCACGGCTGATACGGCAACGGCTGGGCCTGTCACGCGCTGCACGATGACAAACTCTTCTTCATCGGTGGGGTAGTCGACCAGCACCTTCATCATGAAGCGGTCCACCTGGGCTTCAGGCAGTGGGTAAGTGCCTTCTGTTTCAATCGGGTTTTGTGTGGCCATGACCAGAAACGGCGATGGTACTTTGTGCGTGACGCCGGCAATCGTCACTTGCCGCTCCTGCATCACCTCCAACAATGCGCTTTGCACTTTGGCAGGCGCGCGGTTGATCTCATCGGCCAGCAGCAAATTGGTAAACACCGGCCCCAACGACGTGCTGAAGTCTCCCGTTTTCTGGTTGTAGATACGCGTGCCAATCAAGTCAGCAGGCACCAGATCGGGTGTGAACTGGATGCGTTTGAAATCCCCTGTGATGGTATTGGCCAATGTTTTGACAGTGAGCGTTTTGGCCAGACCGGGGACGCCTTCAACCAGCAAGTGGCCCTGCGCCAGGATGGCGACCATGACGCGTTCTAAAAACTTGTCTTGCCCGACGACGACGCGTTTGACTTCGTAAAGGATTTGCTCCATCAGCTGGGCGGTGTTTTGGTTTTCTTGCATCGTTTGGGCCTTTGTAATTCGGGTTCAAATTCGGGGGGTTAGAACGGCGGCATTCCGGCAGCTGACGCCGCATTTTCAATCGGAACTGCAAAACCTATGCCAACAAAAGTTCTTTGTTGGTTGGGGTTGTAGATGGCAGTGACGATGCCCACTACCTCGCCGTCCATCGTCACCAGTGGCCCGCCCGAATTGCCGGGGTTGGCGGCGGCGTCAAACTGGATCAGATTGCTCATCATTTGCTGGCCGTCGGGTGATCGAAAGTTGCGTTTGAGGCCGGACACAATGCCGCTGGATGCGGACGGCCCAATGCCAAACGGGTAACCCACCGCCATCACCTGGTCGCCCGATCGCAGGTCAGCTGTGGAGCGCATGGTGGCTGCCGTCAAGTCGTCGGGGATTTTGTGGGCCTGCAGCACTGCTAAATCGTTTTCGGGCTGCACCCCGGTGATGGATGCGGTGGTGGTCATGCCGTCTGCGAAAGTAATCTCTATCGTCTCTGCGCCTTGCACCACATGCAGGTTGGTCAAGATAATCCCCTTGTCGACGATCACCACACCCGTGCCCACGCTGCGGTTGTCTTCTTTGTCTGCTTTACTGTCTTTACCGGCCTTGCTTTCTTTACTGTCCTTGCCAGCAACAGTATCTTTACTTTTGCTATAGCCGACCACCCGGACAACCGAAGGAATGATGGTTTCATAGGCTTTGGCTGCAGCGGATGGCAGCTGTGTGGTCTCTAGGGTTTTCAATACCGCCGCATTGATGTCGTCTTGGGTGATTCTTCGCTCACCCGGCCTAGCAGCGTAGAGGCTGACAGCCAGCAGCACGGCCATAAGCCCCAGCATTGACCATAGCAGCGCCAAGTTGTTCGAGCGAAGGTACTTTTTCAGGCTACTGAAACGTCCTGCCCCGTTTGGCGTAACCTCAGGCAGGGTCTGGTCTGTGCCAATTGACGGTGCAGGCCGGTCTGGCTTGCCTGAGCTGCTGTAAAGCGCGGGTCGTCTCATTCGTTCACCTGTGAATTGAACTTTGATGGATCTGAAAAAGCTGCAATTTACTGACGAGCTTAATGAGCATCACCGTATCACGATTTTTATTTCTTTGCATCCCCCTCGTGTGACACTTGAGTAATGACGAACTGGATTGACACCCACTGCCATTTGGACGCGCCCGAATTTGGCCCGGACCGTGAGGCTGCCACCCGCCGCGCTAGCGCAGCGGGTGTGTTGCATTGCGTGCTCCCCGCGGTGGCGGTCAGCAACTTTCAAACTGTGCGATTGCTGGCGGAGCAATTTGCTTACAGCTATGGGTTGGGCATTCACCCCCTGTGCACCCCTCAGGCGAAGGAGGCAGACCTCAAGACGCTGGATGATGAACTGACCCTGAGGAAATCCGATCCGCGCCTGGTCGCGGTGGGCGAAATCGGGCTGGATTTTTTCGTGCCTGAGCTGATGGCGCTCGCCATGCGCGAGCGGCAGACTTTTTTTTACCGCGAGCAGCTCAAATTGGCCCGCAAGCATAGTTTGCCGGTGATCTTGCATGTGCGGCGCTCGGCCGATGTTTTGCTCAAGCATTTGCGTGAGATACAACCTGCTGGCGGGTGGTGCGGGATTGCACATGCTTTTAACGGCAGCCAACAGCAGGCGGCGGAGTTCATCAAGCTTGGCTTTAAGTTGGGTTTTGGCGGCGCGGTGACTTTTGAGTCGGCCTTGCAGTTGCGGCGGCTCGCCACTGACTTGCCCTTGGATACTTTGGTGATGGAAACCGATTCGCCGGATATTCCCCCACACTGGCTTTACACCACGGCTGCTGACCGCGCCTTGGGCGCTTCCCAAGGCCGCAACGAGCCGGGTGAGCTGCCACGCATCGGTCAGGTCATCGCCAACCTGCGGGGACTATCGCTTTTAGAATTGGCCGAGGCGACAACTTCCAACGCACTGCAAGCCCTGCCTAAATTGGCTGATTTGCTCAAAAAAGGCTGATTTGAAGCCTTTTTACCCCTTAAAAAGGTATCTTTTTGGCCTGTAGACCAATAAATACGGGCGCAAGCAGCTATTATATAAATAGCACCTAAATCTTGACTTCATCGATAAAAACGCACCTTGGCCGACAAAAAATCAAAGTCTGAACTCCCGCCACTGCCTGAAGTCAACTTTTCAGACTATGGCGATGTGCGTTACCTGCACCTTGGCACGCTGTGGGTCCAGGGCTCCATGTTGCTAGACGCGCCCTATGACATTGAGCTGGAGTACGTGCAGCGCATGATGGCGGGGCTGCTGTTTTTTGAGCCCCTTGCTGTGCCTAAATTGCACGCCATGCAGCTGGGGCTGGGGGCAGCTACGCTGACCAAGTTTTGTTACAAAAAACTGCGCATGACGACCACTGCGGTTGAGATCAATCCGCAGGTCATCGCCGCGACGAGAGCCTGGTTCAAGCTGCCCAAAGACGACAAGCGCTTGACAGTGATTGAGGCCGATGCTGCGCTTGAAATTCAAAAGCCACAGCATCTTGAGTCGGTAGATTTACTCCATGTCGATCTGTACGACCATGAAGCCGCAGCCCCGGTGCTCGACAGTGCCGAGTTTTACGAGCACTGCTACGACTTGCTCAAAGAGGATGGCGTGATGACGGTCAACCTGTTTGGCCGCAACGCCAGTTACGAGCAATCCTTGGCAAAAATTGCGGAGGCTTTTGGCCCGCAGGCGGTATGGGCTTTCAGGCCCACCAAAGAAGGCAATACCGTGGTGCTGGCCCAACGGGAGCCGACCCGACCCGAACGATCCGATCTTTCCCTGCGAGCGGCTGAGATTGAGTCGCGCTGGGGCTTGCCAGCCAAAAAGTGGCTAAGGCTGTTTAAACCTGTGGTCTAAACGCTTGATTCAGGCAGGGATGCGTTAAAGTCCAAAGCATGAGCCCCACCTCAACCACCGTACAGCGCAAGGTCGTCAAAACCCCGCAAAACCATGTCGGCCCGCTGGACTGGCGCACGCTGGTTGAGTGGCTGAGTGAGGACGGCGTGATCAGCCCGGCCGAGGCGGCTCGCACCATTGCCCGGTGTTCGCAGGTGCAAAGCTCGCAGCCGCCCCTGATTCGCCTGGCCAGCGTCAGCATGACCCGTGTGGTGGACGCCAAGCCGCTGGACATTGAAACCATGGCGCAGTGGCTGGCAGGCCGCGCCAACCTCAACTACCTGCGTATTGACCCCTTGAAAGTTGATGTGGGCAAAGTGGCAGACGCCATGTCGGCGATTTACGCCGAGCGCCACAAGGTGCTGCCCGTGCAGGTGACACCGACAGAGGTGGTGGTCGCCACATCGGAGCCCTTCATCACCGACTGGGTCGCTGAAGTTGAGCGACAAGCCAAGCGCAGCGTGCGCCTGGTGGTGGCCAACCCGTTGGACATCACCAAATACACGGCAGAGTTTTTCTCGCTGGCCAAGTCGGTCAAAGCGGCGATCAAGTCGGGCGGCAACTCGGGCGGCGCCAGTTTTGAACAACTGGTAGAGCTGAACAAAACCAACAAGCAGCTTGACGCCAACGATCAAGGCGTTGTGCAAGTGGTGGACTGGCTGTGGCAGTACGCCTTTGACCAGCGGGCCAGCGACATACATTTAGAGCCCCGGCGCGAACAGGGCGTGATCCGGTTTCGCATCGACGGCGTGCTGCATCTGGTTTACCAGTTGCCTATGGCGGTACACAACGCCATGACGGCGCGTATCAAGCTGCTGGGGCGTATGGACGTGGTTGAAAAGCGCCGACCGCAGGACGGCCGCATCAAAACCCGCAACCCGCGCGGTGACGAAATTGAAATGCGCCTGTCAACGTTGCCCACCGCCTTCGGCGAAAAAATGGTCATGCGTATTTTTGACCCGGACTCCACCGCCAAAGACCTAGACGCATTGGGCTTTGCCGACCATGACGCCAAGCGCTGGGAGGCCTTGGTGCAGCGCCCACACGGCATTATTTTGGTCACCGGGCCCACAGGTTCGGGTAAAACCACCACCCTTTACTCGACCCTCAAACGGCTGGCAACAGAGGCGGTGAACGTCAGCACTGTTGAAGACCCGATAGAGATGATTGAGCCGTCGTTCAACCAGACGCAGGTGCAGCCGCATCTTGACTTTGACTTCCCCGAAGGCCTGCGCGCGCTGATGCGGCAGGACCCGGACATCATCATGGTGGGTGAGATCCGCGACTTGCAGACGGCAGAAATGGCGGTGCAGGCCGCGCTGACTGGTCACCTTGTCTTCAGCACGCTGCACACCAACGATGCCCCATCGGCGGTATCTCGCCTGATGGAACTTGGCGTACCGGCTTACCTGATTAACGCCACTTTGCTTGGCGTATTGGCTCAGCGGCTGGTACGTACCCTGTGCAGCAATTGCCGCGAGAAAGATGAATCAGCATCTCGCGAGGCGCTGACCGACTTGGTCAAGCCGTGGCAACTTAACGGGGGTTATCGACCTTACAAGCCGGTTGGTTGCGTAGATTGCCGGTTGACGGGCTTCAAAGGGCGGCTCGGTTTGTATGAGCTTTTGATGGTGACCGAGGCTTTCAAAGAAAAAGTGTCGAAAGAGCCCAATATCGATGCGCTGCGCCGCCAGGCTGTGGCTGATGGCATGCGGCCGCTGCGGCTGGGCGGTGCGCTCAAGGTGGCAGAGGGGCTGACCACCATTGAAGAGATACTGGCATCTACCCCACCGATGTCCTGAACGGGTGCGGTTTTTGCATGGGCAAAAGCGGCCTATAGGTGAAAGCCACATGGCGGGTAGTGTTAATTGACTGCAAAATCAGTAGGTTCAAATATTTACCGAGGAGACCAGTTGTGAATATCAAGAGTCAAAAAGACTTTTTCTCCGGCCTGATGTTTATGGCTGTGGGTGCAGCTTTTGCATGGGGCGCGACCACTTATAACGTGGGTACTGGGGCTCGCATGGGTCCTGGCTACTTTCCATTGATGTTGGGAGTGTTGATGGCCGTTTTGGGAGCGGCGATCACCTTCAAAGCATTGGTCGTTGAAACCGCTGGCGGCGACAAAATTGGCGCTTGGGCCTGGAAGCCACTGGTTTACATCATCCTGGCAAATCTGATGTTCGGTGTGTTGCTGGCCGGTTTGCCAAAGTTCGGTATCCCGGCGATGGGGCTGATCGTCGGTATTTACGCCTTGACTTTCATCTCTAGCTTGGCCGAGCCCGGCTGGAAAGTAAAAAACACCTTTATCCTCGCCACCGTGCTGGCTGTCGGCAGTTACTTGGCTTTTGTGGTGGTGCTCAAGCTGCAATTTCCGGTTTGGCCTGCGTTTTTGACACGCTGAGCTAGTTAATAAAAACAAGGACAAAAAATGGATCTGATTGCAAATCTTTCCCTGGGCTTTGGCGTGGCTTTTACGCCCATCAACCTACTTTACGCTTTTGTAGGATGCATATTGGGCACCTTGATCGGCGTGCTGCCCGGCATTGGCCCTGTCGCCACCATCGCCATGTTGCTGCCCGCGACTTATGCGCTGCCACCGGTGTCAGCACTCATCATGCTGGCCGGTATTTACTACGGTGCGCAGTATGGCGGTTCAACTACCGCGATTTTGGTGAACTTGCCCGGTGAGTCCTCGTCTGTTGTGACGTGTATTGACGGCTACCAAATGGCCCGAAAAGGTCGAGCGGGCCCTGCGCTGGCCGCTGCGGGTTTGGGTTCTTTCTTCGCAGGCTGCGTGGGCACCTTGATCTTGGCTGCCTTCGCACCGCCATTGACGGAGTTGGCCTTTAAATTTGGCCCTGCCGAATACTTTGCACTGATGGTGCTTGGCCTAATTGGCGCTGTTGTGTTGGCATCTGGCTCATTGCTCAAGGCTGTTGCCATGATTGTGCTTGGGCTGCTGCTTGGCTTAGTGGGTACCGACGTTAACTCTGGTGTCGCCCGATTCAGCTTTGACATTCCAGAATTGACCGATGGCATTGGCTTTGTTGTGATCGCTATGGGCGTGTTCGGCTACGGCGAGATCATCAGCAACTTGGCTCAGCCAGAAGACGACCGTGAAGTCTTCACCGCCAAGGTGACGGGCTTATTTCCTACCAAGCAGGACTTCAAGGACATGGCGCCCGCTGTGCTGCGCGGCACATTCTTGGGTTCAGCGCTTGGCATTTTGCCTGGCGGTGGCGCGCTGCTTGCCGCCTTTGCAGCCTATGCGCTTGAAAAGAAAATCAAGATGAAACCGGGCGAAGTTCCTTTTGGTCAAGGCAACATTCGCGGCGTGGCTGCGCCTGAGTCTGCCAACAACGCCGGTGCGCAAACCTCGTTTATTCCGTTGCTGACGCTCGGTATTCCGCCCAACGCCGTGATGGCACTGATGGTGGGCGCTATGACGATTCACAACATCCAGCCTGGCCCGCAGGTCATGACCAGCAACCCTGAGCTGTTCTGGGGCTTGATCGCCTCGATGTGGATTGGCAACGCGATGCTGATCATCTTGAACCTGCCGTTGATTGGCATGTGGATCAAACTGCTGACTGTGCCTTATCGCTATCTGTTCCCGTCAATCGTGCTGTTCTGTGCGATTGGTGTGTATTCGACCAACAACAACAGTTTTGACATCTGGACGGTGGGTGCATTCGGCGTCATTGGTTACTTGTTTGTCAAACTCGGCTGCGAGCCTGCGCCTTTGCTGCTGGGCTTTATTTTGGGCCCAATGATGGAAGAGAATTTGCGGCGTGCGCTGCTGTTGTCGCGCGGTGACTGGAGCGTTTTTGTTACCCGCCCACTGTCGGCTGGCCTGCTGGCGGCTGGTTTGCTAATGCTGATCATCGTATTGTTGCCGGCCGTTAAAAATAAACGAGAAGAGGCCTTCGTCGAGGAGTGACCAAGGCTACAGCTCAAAAAGAAGCACCTGAGGGTGCTTTTTTTATGGCCTTTTAAAACTGGCTCTGACCTGCGCCACAATAGAGAAAAAAGGTTGCCATGTCACTAAATCAGTACCCTCAGCGTCAGGCGCTGCATAACGAGGTTCACGCGCGCCCGCCCGAATCCATGACGGCCCCGGTGGCCATCGCGCATATTGTCATGCTCGCCACTCCGGCACAGCGCGAAGCGTCCCGGGCGCATGTGTCTGATTTGCTGCGTGACAAACACTTGCCGCTGCCCGACGCAGGTTCAACCCATATCAGGATGGACTTGGGCCAATTTCGGCTGCGTTGGGAGATGCACACCGAATTTGTGACGTGGACATTCATGCGTTCATTGGATGCTGCGCCGCCCGCAGGTCAACTGCCGCCCGATGCGACCCAAGTCGTCCCCAAGGCCTGGTTGGCTGCCTTGCCGGGTCAATGTTTGGCCAGTGTTCATGTCTGGGTGTTGCCCAGCAAGGCCGATGGCACTGATGAGCTGGTCCGCCAGATGCTGCACGAAGACACGCTGGTGGCTTCAACCGTCGCCGACGGCTACGCGGAAATTTATACCGACTTTGCGATCCACGCGGACGGCTTTTCGCGGATGCTGCTGCTGGCGGGTGGTATTTCTGAACGCCGACTGGGCAGGCTAGTGCAGCAGTTGCTAGAGATCGAAACTTACCGCATGGCGGCGCTGATGGGCTTGCCCGCAGCGCGTGAAGCATCAGAGGTGCTGGGTAATGCAGAACGCGAATTGGCGGAGCTGGCCGGCTCCATACGCAGCGCCAGCCGCGACCAGGAGCCCGAACTCCTCGACAGGTTGACGCGCCTGGCAGGTCAGGTGGAAAGCCAGCACGCCACCAGCCATTCCCGCTTTTCTGCCAGTAGCGCCTATTTTGAACTGGTCGATAAACGTATCGATGACATTGCCGAGTCACGGCTGGCGGGCTTGCAAACGATTCGGGAATTCATGGACCGTCGCTTGAGCCCGGCCCGCAGCACCTGCCAATGGGCGACCCGCAGGCAGGACGCCTTGAGTCAGCGCGTCTCACGCATCAGCAATCTGTTGCGCACACGTGTAGAAATTGAGCAGCAGCAAAGCAGCCAGGCGCTGCTGGGTGCCATGAACGAACGCCAGGGCCTGCAGCTCAAATTACAGGCGACTGTTGAGAGCCTGTCGGTCGCCGCGATTACTTATTACATCGTCGGACTGGTTTACTTTTTGGCAAAAGGAGCCGTATCGTTGGGCTGGCCGCTGAGCCCGGAAATCACTGCCGCCGCCGCCATACCTCTTGTCCTATTCGCCATCTGGTACCTGATGCGCCGCTTGCGCAACAAGGTTTTAGCAAAGTAAAGGGACCGTATGTTGAATCGTCGATATGTCGCGCTGGGCGCCGCAAGCCTTGCCATCTCTTTGCTGCCCTTGATGGCACTGGCGCAAGCCTACCCGGTCAAGCCGATTCGTTTGATCGTCCCCTTCCCGGCGGGCGGGGCGACAGACATTTTGGCCAGGGCGCTGTCGCAAAAACTGGGTGAAAAAATCGGCCAAACCGTGGTGGTTGAGAACCGACCCGGCGCAGGCGGCACGATTGGCGCAGATGCCGCTTCAAAAGCAGTAGCAGATGGCTACACGTTGCTGCTGGCCACCAGCAGTACGCACAGCATTGGCCCGGCCATTAACCCGAAAATCCCGTACAACGCCGAGACCGACTTCACGCCGATTGCCTATGTGGCCTCATCGCCAAATCTGGTCGTCGTGCCGACCACTTTGCCCGTCAAGACCATGCGCGAATTCATTGACTACGCGCGCAAAAATCCTGGCAAACTCAACTACGCGTCGAGCGGCAATGGCACCATCGTGCATTTGACGACAGAGTACTTCAAGGCCCAGTCAGACACCTTTATTTTGCATATTCCCTACCGCGGTACCGCGCTGGCCATTCCCGATTTGGTCAGCGGCAAAGTAGATGTGCTTTTTGACTCCTTTGTCACCGGCATGCCGCATGTCAAGGACGGCAAGCTGCGGGCGCTGGCGGTGACCAGCGCCAAGCGCAGTGCACTTGCGCCTGACATGCCGACGGTGGCTGAAGTGCTGCCGGGTTTTGAATCCGTGACCTGGTTTGGCCTTTATGGCCCCAAAGGCATGCCTCAAGACCTGACCCTGAAGGTGAACCAAGCGGTGAATGCCGCGCTGGCTGATTCTGATGTGAAAGAGCGCTTTGCCAGGCTGGGCGCAGAACCCACCGGCGGCGCACCGCAGGCCTTTGCGGCGATGGTGAAGGCCGACAACACCAAATGGAAGAAAATCATTGCTGACCGCAAGATTTCTGTCGATTAATTTTTTGTATCTTTTTCCCTATGAACTTCAATTTCAACAATCCCTACACATCCACCCGCCTGCCGCTGTTTGCCCGAAACGTGGTGTCAACATCGCACCCGCTTGCCGCCCAAGCTGGCCTGAGCATGATGTACAAAGGCGGCAATGCAGTAGATGCCGCGATCGCGGCTGCCGCAGTCATGACGATTGTTGAGCCGGTCAGTAACGGGCTGGGCAGCGATTCGTTTTGCATTTTGTGGGACGGCAAAGAACTCCACGGCCTGAATGCATCAGGCTGTGCGCCCGCCAGCTGGACGCTTGATTATTTCAAGCGCAAATACGGCGACAACGCCACAACGCCGCCCAAGCGCGGGCTGGATTCTGTCACCGTGCCTGGCGCTGTCAGCAGTTGGGTCGCGTTGAGTGATCGCTTTGGCAAGTTGCCATTTGCAGACCTGATGGCCCCGGCGATTGATATTGCTGAGCGGGGCTATTTGTTGCCCCCCGTGATTCAACAAAAGTGGGATGCACCGGTTGAGGAGTTGCAAGGCCAACCCGGATTTGCGCAGGCTTTTATGCCCAAAGGCAGGGCGCCCCATGTCGGCGAGCTGTTCCAGTTTAAAGCGGCAGCCCGAGCGCTGCGGGCGATTGCCCTGACCAAAGGCGCAGCGTTTTACGGCGGCGAAATTGCCCATGCGATTGAAAAATTCTCAAAAGCCCATGGCGGCAGCATGACCGCCAAAGACTTGGAAAGCTTCAAACCGGAGTGGGTCAAGCCGATTGAGAAAAACTACCGTGGCTACACGCTGCATGAAATCCCACCCAACGGCCAGGGCATCGCAGCGCTGATTGCTTTGGGTATTCTGGACAAGTTTGATCTGGCAGGCCTTGCGGTGGACGGCGTTGACTCGCAGCATTTGCAAATCGAAGCCATGAAGCTGGCCTTTGCCGACGTGTACAAATATGTGGCCGAAGGCAAGTCGATGGAAGTAACGCCCGAACAGATGCTGGATGACGGGTATCTTGCGTCTCGAGCCAAACTGATTGACATGAAAAAGGCGCAAGACTTCGGCGCAGGCAACCCGGTCAAAGGCGGCACGATTTACCTCACCGCTGCCGACGAAAACGGCATGATGGTGAGCTTTATCCAGAGCAACTATATGGGCTTTGGTTCGGGCTGTGTTGAGCCAGACTTTGGCATCAGCCTGCAAAACCGGGGTCACGGCTTTAGCTTGCAACCGGGCGCCAACCAGGTCGCACCGGGCAAGCGGCCTTTTCAGACCATCATCCCGGCGTTTTTGACACAGGGCGGCCAGCCGGTGATGAGCTTTGGCGTGATGGGCGGCAACATGCAGCCGCAGGGCCACATGCAAACGCTGGTACGCATGCTGGACTACGGCCAAAGCCCGCAAGCAGCATGCGATGCGCCGCGTTGGCGCTTTAACGCCGGGTTTGAGATCAATGTCGAGGCGGCCATGGATCAAAACACGGTGCAGGGGCTGGCTCAGCGCGGCCACCGCGTGGATGTCATCAATGACTCGTACCAGGACTTTGGTGCTGGACAGTTCATCTGGCGTGCGGGAGACCCGAAGGTAGAGGGCTACGTGGCTGCCAGCGATGCGCGGCGCGACGGCCAGGCGGTCGGATTTTAGTTCAAAGGGTACTTTGAACGTGATTTTTCAACCTATTTTAGGTGCTAAATTGGCCTCAAACCCAATAAATTCGGGCGCAAGCAGCTATTAACACAATAGCACCTAAGCACAAACTGGGCGCTGGTCTGCTGCTGGCCGTGCTGGGCTCTATCGCCTTTAGCGGCAAAGCCATCATCGTCAAGCTGGCCTACCGCTACGGGGTTGATGCGGTC